>NZQM01000260.1 GCA_002695905.1 Parvibaculum sp. | reverse complement strand
GAAACAGTCGAACCGCTTACGCAGCTAGACGTGCCTCAGCGTAGTTGTCATTTGCAACTATCAAACGGCCCGATAACGGCGGAACCATGCCGAGCAAAAGAAGATCCTTTACACCCTCGTCGATCCTATTTCGCCCCCATGAAAAACCCAGGCTTCCTGACATCAGGTCTTGGGCTTTTGGTGGAGGCGCCGGGTACCGCCCCCGGGTCCGAATGGTTTATTACGAAATCCGTTTATCGCCATAGTCGGTTTCCCGACAGGACTAATATAGGACCTCTATCTCATGAATTAAAGGTGTATGGCTGGTGATGATCGGGGCAGAATGCTGCGTTCTGCCCGGATTTTAGGGCTCAAATCCTTTGTTTTCTAACCTTCGTCGGAAAGCAGGGCTTTCCAGAGCAGGGCGCCGATGGCAGCGCAAATAATCGGTGCAACCCAGAACCAGCCAAAATTTTCCGAACGCTTCTGCAGACAACTTGTTGAGCATAGCTACTCCCCCTAGAGCCCGCTTGGTTTTGATTTTCATCAAAACCGGACTCCATTTCTTTGCTTGGACACGTTTCCGGACGGAAAACCAGAAGCCTGCTTTTCCTGGAAACGGTCTCAATGTTCCGTACCCCACTCAGATTGGAGAGTGAGTCCGGACGGAATTCCAACTTTGATGCCAACTCGCCGTTTTCGGACGGGGTCATTTTTCAGTTCTCGTTTCCTGATAGTCAAGCTGTTACTCCGTTTGCGCAATGATTGATGAGGAGCATGACGCTATGACGGGTCTTGAAACAGAGTTTCTATTTCAAATGCGGGTGAAGCTTGCGCCACCCCTTGAGAGCGGCACAACGCCCAACGGACACCGCATGGTCTGTATCGGAACGTCCGGCACAATTGAGGGGCCGCGTATTAAGGGCGAGGTGCTGCCTCATTCCGGTGGTGACTGGGCGATGATCCGGGGCGATGGGACGGGCGCACTGGATGTCCGGCTCAGTCTCCAAACCGACGATGGAGCGATCATTCTCATGACCTATTTTGGTCGCATGGTCGCGTCTGAAGAAAACTTTTCTTACGCGCTTGATTTCTCAAAGCCGGATGATCCGGGCGGTGCTGACAGATATTATTTTCGCACTAACCCCCTATTTGAAACGGGGGATGAACGCTACGACTGGCTCAACCATATTGTCACGGTTGGCAAGGGTCGCACGGGTGATGATGGCGTCATCTACGACGTGTATGAAGTGAAGTAGGGCGTGCTAACCCGATACTCTGCGGGTGTGGCCTTCCCAATAGGGCTCCCGCAGATCCTTTTTCAGAACCTTGCCGCTGGCATTGCGGGGCAGTTCGTCCATGAAGGAGACCCGGCGCGGGATCTTGTAGCCGCCAAGTTTTGTCCGGCAAAACTCGATCACCTCCTGCTCGGTAAGGCTCTCTCCCTCTTTCAGCACGAGGGTCGCCATCACGTCTTCACCGAATTTTTCACCAGGGATGCCGAAGACGGCGGCGTCTGCCACGGCAGGATGTTCAAAGAGGGCATTTTCCACTTCGCGTGGATAGACGTTTTCGCCGCCCGATACGATCATGTCTTTGATCCGGTCCTGGATATAGACATAGCCTTCTTCGTCCATGCTGGCGGCGTCGCCTGTATGCATCCAGCCGTCCCGCAGGGCGTCGGCGGTTGCCTCTTCCATGTTCCAGTAGCCCTGCATGATCTGGGGACCTTTGCAGATGATTTCGCCGACTTCTCCTACAGGCACGTCCTCATCATTCTCATTCACAATGCGCACATGAGTGCCGGGAATGGCGCGTCCCGCGGCAAGCAGCAATTCCGGTTTGTCCTTCAGCGCCCGAACATGGTCTTCCGCATTTAGATAGACGACAGATGAGGTTGTCTCTGTCATGCCAAAAGCCTGATAGAAATCGCACTCAAATGTTTCCATCGCGCTGCGAAGCGTTTCCTCCGCGATAGGAGAGGCACCATACACCATGGCTTTGAGAGACGAGTAATCTCTATCCTTCACGTCCGGCACCATGACGAGGCAGGCCTGGATCATGGCGGGCACCAGTACCGTCGTGGTGATGCCATCATTGGCAAGCGCATCAACCACGTTTCCCGGCACGAAATCTTCATGGATGACGACACCTGCGCCGGAATGGAGCCCGTGGAGACTGACCATGGTTCCGGCGGCGTGGTACATGGGCGCGGCAACCAGGATTTTGTCGCCCAAGGTCATGCGCGCGGAAATCACATTCCGCATCTGCTCTAGATTCGCCAGAATATTTCCATGGGTGAGGATCGCGCCTTTCGGCCGACCTGTCGTGCCGGACGTGTACATCTGATAGAGCGCGTGATCGGCCGTGACGCCCCGGTCGGGAATATTCGCGGTGTCCTGGGTAGCAAGGGCGGCGGCATAGTCTTTCCAGCCGGAGGGTGGGGTGACATCGATGGCGTAGCAGGTCTCGACGGTCTTCAGGTCCGCTCGGACCGTATCCACAGCGGGTGCAAGATCCTTATGGGCAAAGAGCAGTTTCGCACCTGCATCGTTGATGATGTAGGCCCATTCTGCGGGGGCCAGGCGGTAATTGAGTGGGACCGGGACGGCGCCTGCCTTGCCAGCAGCGTGATAGAGGATCGACATTTCAAGGGAGTTTTTGGAGAGATAGGCAAAGCGGTCTCCGACCTCCAACCCTTGCGATATCAGGAGGTTAGCCAGCCTATTGGCCTCTTCATTGGCATCCGCATAGGTCAAGGCGCGGTTGCCGCAGCGGGCGTAAAACGCGTCCCCGTGGATGCGGGCGTAATATTCGAAATTATCCTGCAAACGCATGAGCTTCCTCCCCAAGATGCTCTATTCTCCCCCAATGGGCATGAGCCAATTAGAGCGAAGGGCGAGCCGTCTATCAAGTGACATCAATGTCGAGTGGCACGAATCGGAGAGCTTGTTAGAATAGCCGCCAAGATTGAGAAGAGACCTTTCATGCAGCAATATCATGACTTGATGCGCCGGATCCGTGACACAGGCGCTGATAAAACCGACCGGACGGGCACGGGTACACGCTCTGTCTTCGGGCATCAAATGCGGTTTGATCTGGCCGACGGGTTTCCTATGGNCACGACCAAGAAGCTGCATNTGAANTCCATCGTCCATGAGNTGCTNTGGTTCATCGCGGGCGATACNAANATCGCTTATCTCAAAGCCAATGGGGTGAGCATCTGGGATGAATGGGCGGACGAGAAGGGNGANCTNGGNCCCGTCTATGGNCANCAGTGGCGCAGCTGGCCAACGCCGGACGGCGGCACGATTGATCAGATCAAAAACCTGATCGACCAGATTGAGAATAATCCTGACTCACGACGCCTCATCGTTTCGGCCTGGAACGTGGCGGATGTGGACAATATGGCGCTGCCGCCCTGCCATTGTCTGTTTCAGTTTTATGTGGCTGACGGCAAGCTGTCGTGTCAGCTTTACCAGCGCTCAGCCGATGTATTCTTGGGCGTCCCCTTCAACATCGCTTCCTATGCACTGCTATTGCAGATGATGGCGCAGGTGACGGGCCTTGAAGCAGGCGAATTCATTCACACGTTTGGGGACGCGCATCTCTACCTCAATCATCTGGAGCAAACAGATCTGCAACTCTCGCGGGAACCGCGCCCATTGCCGCAGATGAAGATCAATCCGGATGTGAAAAGCTTGTTTGATTTCACCTATGATGATTTTGAGCTGGTCGGCTATGACCCGCATCCACACATCTCAGCACCTGTCGCTGTTTGATCTATTGCAGGCCGTGTAGGAGGACGACGGAACCTTCCGTCGCGGCCTGCCGGTCTTTTGCGATCTGCTGGTATTCATCGGACAGCGCCCAGTCTTCAAAGGCGGCTTCGTCTGGAAACGAGAGAAGCACGGCTTTGGTATTGTCCCAGATGCCTTCCTTTACAGAAACATTCTCGTCTAAAACAAGGGCTGTGCCTTTGTGCTGGGCGAAGTGGGGCAGGAAGGCAGTGGCGTATTTTTCATATTGGTCGCGATTATGGATCTTGAATTGGGCGAGGACGTAAACGGTCATGGGTTTTTCCTTTAGCGGTGAAGGGTTCCATCCATTGCAGAATGTTCTTTCTACGGGATCAATCGAGGTTCGAAGCAAGAAGTATTGCGAAATTGACCGGGCGATTTTGCAGTCGGCTTTGCCGAGGATCATGGATACAGCCGAAAAATTTTGAGCCTATTCAAGCTGCGTGATAGTTAGCGATGAGTGGTTTTCTCCCGGACTCAGCAGTGAGGCGACATGCATATCTGTCTTTTTGTGGCTATCGCTGAAAACGGTGTGATTGGTAAAGACAATGCCATGCCCTGGCGCCTGTCCGGCGATCTGCAATATCTGAAACGCACGACCATGGGAAAGCCCATCATTATGGGGCGGAAGACCTGGGAGAGTTTTCCAAGGCGGCCATTGCCGGGGCGCCCAAATCTGGTCGTAACCCGTGACCCGAACTATGATGCGCCGGGTGGCGAGGTCTTCACCAGTGTTGAGGCGGCGCTCGTACGAGCGGAAGAGCTTTGCGTCGAACTCGATGTTGACGAGATCATGATCCTAGGCGGTGCTGAGATTTATGCGGCGACCCTGCCGAAGGCCACACGCATCTATCTCACGGAAGTTCACGCATCGCCGGAGGGGGACACGATGTTTCCAGAGTTTGACCGTTCAGAATGGCGTGAAATGCGCAATGTCCGTCAGCCCCGTGATGAGCGCGATAGCGCAGACTATTCGCTTCTCGTGCTGGAACGGGTGTAGCCTCTGTCTCAAAGGAGAGACGCCATGGATTTCAAGACATTCAAACTGACGCGCAAGCCCAATCAGTTCCTGATCGCGCCAGAGGCGCACTGCCAGAACGCGAAGCCGCACGCGACACCCAAAATTTTCTCAGTTGATCCGCAGACGCTTGAAGATGCGTTTGCAGACGTGGCATTGGCTGAGCCCCGCGTGACACGAAAACCAGCGGACGATGGTCAACGGGAGTTTGTGCAGCGCTCTGCCTTGATGCGCTTTCCCGATACCATCACCTTTGAGGCCATAGACCTGGGTGATGGGACATCGACCTTCGCGATTTACAGCCGCTCGAAGATTGGGCACTCAGATCTCGGGGTGAATAGAAAGCGCATTGAATCTTGGCTGAAGAAGCTCGACGCGGCTCTTTGAACGATAATAAGAACACGGAGTGATGTGATGGACGTGCGTGCGGCGGTGGCATTTGAGGTGGCTAAGCCTCTTGAAATTGAGACTGTTCAGCTGGAGGGTCCGCGGGCGGGTGAAGTGTTGGTCGAGATGAAGGCGACGGGCATTTGCCACACGGATGCGTTCACTCTGTCCGGTGATGATCCCGAGGGTCTCTTTCCGGTCATTCTGGGACATGAAGGCGCGGGCATTGTTGTGGAAGTGGGCGAGGGCGTCACCTCGCTCGCCATCGGCGATCATGTGATTCCGCTCTACACGCCCGAGTGCCGCGAATGCGATTATTGCCTTAATCCGAAAACCAATCTCTGCCAGTCGATCCGGGAAACCCAGGGCCAGGGCCTGATGCCGGATGGCTCCAGCCGCTTTTCCTATAAGGGCAAGCCTGTGCTGCACTATATGGGGTGCTCGACTTTCGCGAATTATTCCGTCGTGCCGGAAATTGCTCTCGCAAAAATCCGCAAGGACGCACCGTTCGATAAGGTCTGCTACATTGGTTGCGGGGTTACCACTGGCATTGGCGCTGTGGTCAACACGGCCAAAGTGGAGCCCGGCTCAACGGTCGTCGTGTTTGGGCTTGGCGGCATTGGTCTTAACGTGATCCAGGGCGCACGGATGGTGGGCGCGAAACAGATTGTCGGCGTTGATCTCAATAATGATCGCAAGGCGCTCGGTGCGCAGTTCGGCATGACCGACTTCGTCAACCCGAAAGAGATCAAGGGCGACATTGTTGGGCACCTTGTGGAGCTCACTGGCGGCGGCGCTGACTACTCGTTTGAGTGCATTGGGAATGTCAACACGATGCGGCAGGCGCTTGAATGCGCCCATAAAGGGTGGGGCGAGAGCATCATTATCGGTGTCGCCGGCGCGGGTCAGGAAATCTCAACCCGTCCGTTCCAACTGGTGACAGGCCGCAGCTGGCGGGGCACCGCCTTTGGTGGCGCGCGCGGCCGCACGGATGTGCCGTCAATTGTCGATTGGTACATGGATGGCAAGATCAATATCGACGACCTCATCACCCACACCATGCCGCTCGAAGATATCAATAAAGGCTTTGACATTATGCATGAGGGCGCGTCCATCCGCTCTGTTGTGATCTATTGAGTTGACGTTCTCATTGTGCTGACCGACCCTCTCCGCATCAAAACAAAATGATCAGGGAGTTGGTGTGATGCAGATGGAAGAGATTGCGAGTGGGCTGGAGTTTCCCGAAGGTCCCATCGCCATGGCAGACGGGAGTGTGCTGCTTGTGGAAATCAAGCGGGGAACACTCACACGGGTCCAGCCGGACGGTTCAAAGGAAGTCGTGGCGGATCTCGGCGGCGGCCCCAATGGTGCGGCTATCGGTCCCGATGGTGCGGTCTATGTTTGCAATAATGGTGGCTTTGAATGGCACGATGTGGGCGGACTCACTGTCCCAGGCGGGAAGCCGGATGACTATTCCGGCGGTCGGATTGAGCGCGTCGATCTTGAGACGGGTGAGGTGACCGAGCTCTACAGGGAGTGTGACGGCATTCCGCTCAACGGGCCAAACGACATCGTGTTCGACAAGCAGGGCGGCTTCTGGTTCACCGATCTTGGGAAAACACATGGCCGCGTGAAGGATCTCGGTGCGCTCTATTATGCGCAGCCGGACGGGTCCTCCATCACCCAGGTTGTCTTTCCAATTGAAACACCCAATGGGGTCGGCCTCTCGCCAGATGAAAAGGTTGTCTATGTGGCCAGCACCGAGGCAGGGCGGCTCTGGGGATTTGATATTGAGAAGCCCGGCGCCATCATTTCGGCTGGGCCGCCGAACCATGGCCGGATGATCGGGAACCCAACAGGCCTCAACTATTTTGACAGTCTGGCCGTTGATGCAGAGGGCAATGTTTGTGTTGCCACGATCTTCAATGGTGGCATTACCTCGATTTCACCTGAGGGAGATATTGAGCATTTTCCGACGGACGATTTCATCACCACAAATATCTGTTTTGGTGGCGATGATCTTAGGACAGCCTATCTGACGCTTTCCTCATCAGGTCGGTTGGTGAAATGTACCTGGCCACGGGCAGGATTGCCGCTGAACTATCTCAATAGGTAGGCATAAAAAGACGCGCGCGGATTTTATCTTCCCAAGTGGATAGAGCTTGTGTCAGCATCCAGTCCTCAAATGGGGTGCGAGCATCAATATTCTTGGGAGGACAAGATGCGACTAGTAATCAGTTTTTTGGTAGCCATGTTTGCGATGACCGGTGCGGCGCTGGCAGACCCGTTCGCGAATTTCTATGGCAATACGGTGAGTATTGAAAATCCGGCGGGAACACGCTCGGTGCTGATCAATAGTGACGGCACCTATAGTCAGGTTCTGCCCGATGGCACGTCTGCTGATGGGACTTGGTCTGTAGATGGGACCAATGCCTGCTTTGAGACGGGCGCGGATACGCCACCTTACTGCGTTGAAGCAGTGTCGCGGAACGTGGGTGATAGTTGGGATCTCACGGCCCCTGATGGAACGGCAGAAAAAGCAACGCTCGTCGCTGGCCGTTAACAGAGCTCAGAAACAAGTTTTGGGATTGGCCGGGCTTTTCTGTTTTAAGCGGAATTGGCCGGCCTTTTTCTTGTCCCGAGTTGATTATTCAATGACTATTTTTGGCGCCGCGCGTTCTGAGCCGGTTCCGGTCAGGTTTGCTGCGATCTTCGCGGCGAGTTCTGCGAAAGGAGCGGCTTCCGCGCTTTGTGGAGCGGTTGCGGTGATGGGTCTTCCCTCATCCAGGCCTTCGCGAATAACGGGGTAGATGGGGATCTCTCCTAGAAAGGGCACGCCAAGGGTTTCGGCTGTCCGTCGTGCGCCACCCTCACCAAAGATGAATGTCTTCTCGCCTGACCCCGGACTTACGAAATAGGCCATGTTCTCCACAATCCCAAAAACCGGCACGTGGGTTTTTTCAAACATGGCGATGCCACGACGAACGTCGGCCAGGGCAATCTCTTGGGGTGTAGAGACAATGACGGAGCCCGCAAGGGGCACCTTCTGCGCCATTGTGAGCTGTGCGTCGCCGGTGCCAGGCGGCATGTCGACGACAAGCACGTCCAGTTCGCCCCAGACCACATCATTCATCATCTGCATCAGGGCGGACTGAACCATAGGGCCGCGCCAGATCATGGCTGTGTCTTCATCGACCATGTATCCAATCGACATGGTTTTGATGCCGTATTTTTCGTGTGGGATCAGCTTTTTGCCGTTGGCGGTATCAGGCTTTTCGGTGATCCCCATCATGCGAGGGACGGAGGGGCCATAAATGTCGGCATCCAGCAGGCCGACTTTGAGGCCTTGATTGCCCAATGCGATTGCCAGATTGATTGCGACCGTGGATTTTCCCACGCCGCCTTTGCCGCTGGCGACAGCAATGACCTTTTTCACGCCAGGAATGTTGAGCTCTTGGGCGCTCGCGGTCTTTGGAGCGGTTTTTGGGGCGGGCTTTGCCGCCTGGGGGGCTTCGCCACTATGAGCAGTGAGAACGGCGGTGACAGAGAGTACGCCTGGAACCTTATAAACAGCATCTTCGCAGGCCTTTCGGACTGGTTCCAGCACCGGGCCACGCGCAGGATCTACTTCCAGTGAGAAGAGAACGTGGCCCTGTTTGATGACCAGGCCCTGGACCATGTCGGCAGCGACCACATTCATACCCTTATCGGGGTCGTTAACGGTGGCAAGTGCATTCAGGATGTTCGATTTGTCGAGCGTGGCCATTTTAGAGGCTTTCTTTACATTTCTTTCGGTTGAGAAGGTGGCGAAGAGACCCTTTCAACCCCATTTAGGAAGAGTGGCGCGCGTTGCGTTGGATAGGTGAGTGTCATATAACGCCGAGGCGGTCGAATTACTATCGGTGAGCCGTGTAATGCGACAATAGAGCAGCTATCATGTGATGAAGAACGGCAGAGGATTCGCTAATCTTGGCGAACTCGGCGACAACTAGATTTTACGGACAAAGGAAGTTCCATGCCCTGGAGCAATCAGAACGGTGACGGCAACGGCGGTTGGCAAGGCGGCGGCAATGGCGGCGGTCGAGGCCCTTGGGGTCAGCCCCCCTCAGGTGGAGGCGGTGGTGGTGGCCAACAGCCCCCCGATCTGGAAGAACTGATCCGGAAGGGCCAAGAACGCCTTCGTGACTTTATTCCAGGCGGCGGCGGTGGTGGCGGTTCCACTGGAACCGGTGCCGGTGGTAGTGCGGGTGTTTGGATTGTGCTCGCATTGGTCGTTCTCGGACTTCTGGCTTATAGTTCAGTTTACCGGGTGAATACGGATGAAGAAGGCGTTGTCCTTCGCTTCGGCAAATATGCCTATTCCCAACCTCCGGGGCTTCATTTCAAACTTCCCTATCCAATCGAGACCGTTCTCACGCCGCAAGTAACCGTGGTGAATACGGTTGATGTGGGTGGCAACGCATCGGCACAGTTTGCCAATCGTGGAGCCCGGACATCTCCAGCCCTTGGCAAAGAAGGTCTGATGCTGACGGGTGACGAAAACATTGTCGACATCAACTTCTCCGTCCTTTGGCGGATCGGGGATGCGGCAGACTATCTCTTTAATGTTGAAGACCCGCAACGCACGGTGAAAGCTGTTGCTGAAAGTGTGATGCGCGAAGTGGTTGGCCAGTCGACGTTCCAGGTGCTGCAGACGTCTGGTCGATTGCAGGCTCAGGTGACAGTTCAGGAACGCATGCAGGAAATTCTGGACGGATACGGTGCGGGCGTCATCGTGACGGAGGTGAAACTCCAGAAGGTCGATCCACCAGCTGCTGTTATTGATGCGTTCCGTGATGTGCAGGCAGCCCGGGCTGACCAGGAGCGGTTGCGAAACGAAGCTGAAGCTTACGCAAACACCGTTGTCCCAAAGGCGCGGGGGGATGCTGAAAAGCTGATCCAGGAGGCAAGCGCTTATCGGGAGCAGACGGTGGCGCAGGCTCAAGGTGAATCGCAACGCTTCCTCTCGATCTACAATGAGTACAAAGACGCAAAAGGCGTGACCCGCGAACGCATGTTCCTGGAAACCATGGAACGTGTTCTGGGTGGCATGAACAAAGTTCTTATGGGGCAAGGTGCCGGTGGCGCTGTTCCGTATCTGCCGCTTAATCAACTGACGCCTGGGTCTGGCGCGCGCAATGAGGAGAACCGCTAATGAACCGGGCAATTGGACTAGGTGGTGCGATCCTTCTCCTTGTGGGAGTGGTCGTCGCGTATTCAACTTTCTTTACAGTTCGGATGACTGAGCAGGCGTTGGTTCTTCAGTTTGGTGATCCTCGGGTCGCCATAACGGAGCCAGGCCTCAACTGGAAAATTCCCTTCATTCAGAACGTTGTTTATTTCGATAAACGCATTTTGAACCTCGATTCTCCTGAAGAAGAGATCATCGCAGGTGATCAGAAGCGTCTCGTCGTAGATGCGTTCGCGCGTTACAAGATTGTTGATCCGCTGAAATTCTTCCAGTCGGTGCGTGATGTCGCGCTGGCCGAGCGGCGGCTCAATCCGATCTTCGTGTCTTCCCTCAGAAACGTGTTGGGTGAAGAAAGCCTTGAAACGCTTGTTCGCGATGACCGCAGTGGCATGATGATCCGCATTAAAACCGAGTTCAACACAGCGAGCTCCAATCTGGGCATCGAAGTGGTGGACGTGCGGATCAGGGCTGCGGATTTGCCAGAGGCAAACAGTCAGGCTGTTTATCGCCGAATGCAAACCGAACGTGAGCGGGAAGCACAAGAGCTTCGTGCGCAAGGTGCAGAAACGGCTCAGCGCATCAGATCACGTGCTGACCGTGATGTGACCGTGTTGGTTGCGGAGGCGCAGCGAGAATCCGACACCATCCGTGGTGAGGGTGATGCGAAGCGGAACGAAATTTTTGCAGACGCGTATGGCAGAGATCCGGAGTTCTTCTCCTTCTATCGCTCGATGCTTGCCTACGAAGAAGGTCTCAATGGGGATACGACGACAATGGTCATGTCCCCTGAGAGCGATTTCTTCCGCTATTTCGGTGATTCAAGTGGCAGGGGTGGGCGCTAAAAGCGCCCCCTCGATTGGCGCTCACGAGCTTAAATGTCTGATTTGATTACCGCAATTGGGCTGGTTTTGGTCCTGGAGGGGGTCGTTTATGCGGCCTTCCCTGGCGGGCTAAAGCAAATGATGGCCATGGCGCAATCCACACCTGACGAAACGCTGCGCCGTTTCGGCCTTGGGGCCCTGGCTCTCGGGGTTGTGATCGTGTGGTTGGTGCGTGGATGAAATTTGGCGGCTTTCACGCCTCAATTCGTCCACAATCTCTGTCAAAATGCGGTCTTACTTATCCCCTAGGCCGAAATGGGCTCTATTCTGGGAAAATTGACTTTATTAACTCTGATTGAACCGGCTTTGCCCCATGTTCAGGCAGATTATGAATATTGCATCACGGGCCATTCTCGCGCTCGGGTGGATCAGGAGTTTATGTGACATGTTGGTGAGGGCCGAAAACACGATGATGGGTCAGGGAAAAACCACTCGAAAAGCCTGGTTGGGAGCTGTTCTGGCTTTTGGCTTGGTGTTTGCTCTCCAACCTCTCGGTGTAGCCCCGAGTCTTGCACGTGGCGCGCCAGACAGCTTTGCAGATCTTGCCGAGCGCCTGTCTCCTGCGGTTGTAAACATTTCAACCTCACAGACGGTGAGTGGCAGAAACACACGTCAGCAAGTGCCGGGCCTTCCTGAAGGCTCTCCTTTTGAAGATTTTTTTGAAGATTTCCTGGAGCGACAGGGTCGCCAAGGCGCTCCGCGCCGCGTTCAGTCGCTCGGTTCCGGATTTGTTGTTGATCCGTCCGGCTATGTGATTACGAACAACCATGTGATTGCGGACGCTGATGAGATCAAAGTGATCTTCGCGGACGGCGAGGCGCTTGATGCTGAGCTGATCGGTCGTGACCCTAAGACAGACCTTGCTGTGCTCAAAGTGGAGCCGACAGACGATCTGCCTTACGTGTCTTTTGGTAAATCAAGCGAATCGCGCGTCGGCGACTGGGTGATGGCAATCGGCAACCCATTCGGTCTTGGTGGCACAGTGACTGCGGGCATTATTTCCGCCATCAACCGGGACATTAATGCTGGTCCTTATGATGACTTCATTCAAACCGATGCGTCGATCAACCGAGGGAACTCTGGTGGTCCGCTTTTCAACATGGAAGGCGAAGTCGTTGGGGTGAACACGGCGATCATCTCACCGTCTGGTGGATCGATTGGGATTGGATTCTCGGTTCCTTCCGACACAGCGGTTTCCGTGATCGAGCAGTTGCGTGAGTATGGGGAAACCCGCCGGGGTTGGCTTGGTGTCCGCATCCAATCGGTGAATGAAGAAATTGCTGAAGGTCTAGGATTAGAAGAGCCGAAAGGTGCCCTTGTTGCTGGCGTGAATCCTGAGGGTCCAGCCAGTGATGGCGGTGTTGAGCCAGGTGATGTGATCGTGGAATTTGACGGTAAGGCAGTGCCCGAGATGCGCGATCTGCCTAAACTGGTTGCCGAAACGTCGATCGGTCGCACGGTTGATGTCGTGGTGATCCGCGATGGCAAAGAAAAGACGCTCAACGTCAAGATTGATCGGTTGGATGAAACCGAAACTGCGGATGCCAGTGGCGGAAATGATGGCAAGGAAGACGAAAAAGGAACCGCCGAGGTTCTAGGTCTGGGTCTTTCAAGCCTCAACTCCACAACCCGCAGCCAGTACAGTGTCCCAGATGATGTAGAAGGTGTTGTTGTCACCTTTGTTGACCCTGGAAGTGCGGCTGCAGAGAAGGGCATTCGCCGTGGCGATGTGATCGTTGAGGTTGCCCAGAATGACGTGCGCAGTCCGTCTGATGTGAAAACTTACGTGGAAGAAGAGAAGGCGTCAGGCCGGAAATCTGTTCTTCTCCTGCTCGCCAGCAATGGCGACCTGCGATTTGTCGCAGTCCGCATCAAAGAAGAGGAATAGGTTTCCGTCCTCGGAGCACTCCTGTTTGACCTAGGTTGAGCGGAGGTTTCTTGAAATAAAAACTGTCCCCCCGGCCCTCAAGCCGGGGTCTGCGGGACTTTCTCCGCAAAGCTGACATGCCCTATGGATCCCGGATCGCTGACGCGTCCGGGATGACATCTGAGTCTTCTCAATGTGCTGCGGCGGTGCTTTAAGCGAGACAGCATTGGGCTCAGGCGGGGTTCACGATCTCGTCTGACCGATATCCCTGAATGTAAAGCAGGGCCGAAAGGTCTCCGTGGTTGATCTCTGCGGGTGCCGCTGCGGCGACCACCGGTTTGGCGTGGAATGCAACGCCGAGGCCTGCATCCCCAATCATGCCCAGATCATTGGCGCCATCGCCTACGGCCATGGTTTCGCGCGGATCTATCTTAAGCTCAGCCGTCAGATTTTTCAGCGCGGAGACTTTCGCCTCGCGGCCGAGAATTGGGTCGGATACTTCCCCTGTCAGGGCGCCCTTTTCCACAAGCAGCGTATTTGCCTGGTTGGAGGTAAAGCCAACAGATTTCGCCACCCGTTCGGTGAAGAAGGTGAAGCCACCAGAAACAAGCGCGCAGGTGCCGCCATGGGCTGCCATGGTCGCGCAGAGCATTCGTCCACCGGGTGTTTCCGTGATCTGCGTTTCATACACCCGCTGGAGTTCGCTTTCTGCGAGACCTTTCAAGAGGCCAACGCGTTCTCGAAGGGCAGGCTCAAATTCCAGCTCGCCGCGCATGGCACGCTCTGTGATCGCGGAGATGGCGTCCCGAATGCCCAGAGCGTCGGCCAGTTCGTCGATGCATTCCTGCTCAATGATGGTGCTGTCCATGTCCGCCACCAGCAGCTTTTTCCGGCGATGGGCAACCGGCTGACACACCACGTCAATGGCCGCGCCGTTCAGGCCTGTGCGGGCTGCTGCAACCGTGGATGTATCTGCTGCATCCAGGGGCAGATCGCAGGCATGTCCGGGGTTCAACCAATCAGGCGCGCCAGCTGTCTGTAGGGCGCCCACAACGGCATCCACATGATCTTGCGTGAGCTCTGCGCTGGTATTGCCTATAAGAGTGAGAACATGGGACATGATGGGAGCGGCAACGCTTTCGTTTTCAGGAGTGGTGAGTGAGCCAGACCAGCAGAGATGGGCAAGACCCTTTGGCGGTCCTTATCGCAGGGCCAACGGCCAGCGGCAAGTCTGCTTTGGGGCTTGCTCTGGCTGATCGCCTGGATGGGGAGATCATCAATGCGGATTCCATGCAGGTCTATGGCGATCTGCGGATTGTGACCGCCCGTCCGTCGGTGGAGGAAGAACGACAAGCGCCGCATCATCTCTATGGGCATGTCTCTGCTGATATTGTCTATTCGACCGGCCAGTGGCTTACTGAGGCGACGTCCGCGATTGGCCACGTGCAAAAACGCGGCAAAGTGCCGATCGTTTTGGGTGGGACGGGGCTCTATTTCCGCGCGCTGACAGAAGGGTTCGTGGAGGTTCCTGATATTCCGGACACTATTCGGGCGTCGACCCGGACAGAGGTTGATGAGATTGGGCCGGTGGCGGCACATGGGCTTCTTTGCGACGTGGACCCAGATTGGGCTGCTCAGGTCCACGAAAACGACCCGCAGCGTATCGCGCGGGGGCTAGAGGTTTTCCGGGCCACAGGCCGACCGCTCACCGCCTGGCAGGCAGAGCCGGTAGAAGCTCCGGACCTGGGGCCTGTTGCCAAGATTGTGCTGGAACCTGATCGCGACTGGCTTATTGAGCGCATTCACCGACGTTTTCGCCTGATGGTCGAGGCGGGGGCGGTTGATGAGGTGGAGGCTCTGCTTAAACAGGATTTGTCACCGTCATTGCCGGCCATGAAGGCGTTGGGTGTGCCGGAGCTTGGGCGGTATCTCGCCAGAGAAATGATGCTGGAGGAGGCTATTGAGGCGGCGGCGATTAAGAGCCGCCAATATGCCAAACGTCAGTCGACCTGGTTCCGGCAACAAATGATTTCGTGGAACAGGGTTTCTGCGCAAGATTTGGAAAGCCAAATAACCAAAATCTTTTCATTTATTTACGAATAGTCCTTGACCCTTGGACATCGAGTGGATAGATTGCCCTCGTTTTCCGCGGCTTTGCGCCAAAAACCCTGAAAATCTCTTGTTTTCATCGGTTTCGTGCAATTTGGGCCGCGGTTTGTCTGTTTCACGGGGGTTCGTGCTGAGCCCCTCAGAATGAAGGAAGGAAGCCCCATGTCCGGCCAGGAGATGACAGGTGCTCAAATCGTCATCCGCGCACTGTTGGATCACGGTGTCGATACCATTTTCGGGTATCCCGGGGGTGCTGTCCTTCCCATCTATGACGAGATCTTCAAGCAGGAAGGCATCAAGCACATCCTGGTGCGCCATGAGCAGGGTGCTGTTCATGCGGCGGAAGGCTATGCGCGCTCCACAGGAAAACCGGGTGTTGTTCTGGTGACGTCAGGGCCCGGCGCGACGAACGCTGTTACGGGTCTTACGGACGCGTTGATGGACTCCATTCCGCTCATTTGTCTGACGGGCCAGGTGCCGACGCACCTTATTGGGTCGGACGCGTTTCAGGAATGCGACACGGTTGGCATTACGCGTCCGTGCACAAAGCACAATTGGCTGGTCAACTCCGTTGATGAGCTGACACGGGTTATGCACGAGTCCTTCTATGTTGCCACCAACGGGCGGCCTGGACCGGTTGTTGTTGATATTCCAAAGGATGTTCAGTTCGCGAGTGGTACCTATGAGGGTCCGGCGAATGTTGTTCACAAGACCTATCGCCCGCAGATCAAGGGGGATGCGTCAGCCATTACGCGTGCGGTTGAGCTTATGGCCGGTGCCAAGAAGCCGATCTTCTACACTGGCGGCGGCGTGATCAATTCAGGCCCGAATGCGAGCCTGCTTTTGCGGCAGCTGGCGGAGATGACCGGCTATCCGGTGACGTCTACCCTGATGGGCCTTGGGGCTTATCCGTCGCATGAGGACCAGTGGCTCGGCATGCTCGGCATGCACGGCACCTATGAAGCCAATAATGCGATGCATGACTGTGATGTCATGATCTGCGTTGGCGCGCGGTTTGATGACCGTGTAACGGGTCGCTTGGATGCGTTCTCGCCGAACTCAAAGAAAATCCATATCGACATTGATCCGTCGTCCATCAATAAAAACGTTCATGTGGACGTTCCAATCATTGGCGATTGTGCACATGTTCTGGAAGACATGATCCGTATCTGGAAGTCCAAGGTTGCGCAGCCGGACAAGGAAGCGCTTGCCGACTGGTGGCGTCAGATTGATACTTGGCGAGGACGGAAGTCGCTTGCGTTCAAGCAGGATGAGAGTGGGCCGATTAAGCCGCAACAGGCCATTCAGCGTCTCTATGAGTTGACCAAGGACCGCGAAACCTACATCACGACAGAAGTCGGTCAGCACCAGATGTGGGCGGCACAGCACTATCATTTTGATGAGCCGAACCGCTGGTTGACCTCGGGAGGTCTTGGCACGATGGGCTATGGCCTGCCGGCTGCCATCGGGGCGCAGATTGCGCATCCGGATGCGCTGGTGATCGATATTGCCGGCGAAGCCTCCATTCAGATGTGCATGCAGGAAATGTCGACAGCAATCCAGTTTATGCTGCCGGTCAAGATCTTCATCCTGAACAATGAATATATGGGCATGGTCCGCCAATGGCAGGAGCTGCTCCACGGTGGGCGCTACAGCCATTCTTACTCAGAAGCGTTGCCTGATTTT
This sequence comes from Parvibaculum sp., assembly GCA_002695905.1. Lineage (GTDB taxonomy): Bacteria > Pseudomonadota > Alphaproteobacteria > Parvibaculales > Parvibaculaceae > Mf105b01. The sequence continues at coordinate 3,898 of NZQM01000260.1, read as the reverse complement.
GTGAAGCTGGCGGAAGCCTATGGCGGGACCGGCATCCGGGCCAGCAAGCCTGAAGAGCTGGACGCGAAGATCACAGAGATGCTGGATGCACCTGGGCCGGTCATTTTCGACTGTCTCGTGGACCCGGCGGAGAACTGCTATCCGATGATCCCATCGGGCGCGCCCCACAATGAGATGATCCTCGGCGAAGATCCCAATGCGCCAACGGTCACGGAAGAGGGCAAAATGCTCGTCTAAAAAGGGTGGGGTGATAAAGGTTCGCCTTTGGCCCCTGATCCGCTATAAGCCCCTCATTTAATAAAGCCTTTGGGGGCGGGCTTTTGGTCCGCTTCCCCTTTCAATTACTGCCCTCCGGGTGATTTCAAGATTTGGCACGAAACGCAATGAGTGATCTGAGTAAATCCGAACGACATGTGCTTGCCGTCCTGGTGGACAATGAGGCAGGCGTTCTTGCGCGCGTCATCGGGCTCTTTTCCGGCCGGGGCTACAATATTGAAAGCCTGACCGTGGCGGAGGTCGATGCGGCAGAGCATATGTCACGCATCACGGTCGTGACCAAGGCAACACCCGCCGTTGTGGAGCAGATCCTGGCGCAGCTTGACCGCCTGGTGCCGGTGCACAAGGTGGTTGACCTCTCCGTCGATGATATCCCTTCTGTAAACCGGGAAATGGCACTCATCAAGGTTGCGTCAACCGGGGACAAGCGGGTGGAGGCCTTGCGGCTTTCAGAGGCGTTCCGGGCACGGGTGATTGATACGACCCACAGCTCGTTCGTTTTTGAGGTGACGGGCACACCAGAAAAGATTGAAGCCTTCATAAATCTGATGCGGCCTTTGGGCCTCGTGGATGTGTCGCGCACTGGCGTTGTTGCCATTGCCCGCGGCGCGGAAGGCATGTGAAACAAGACCGTATTTTTGACAGGTAATTAGAGCGGTACGAGACTGCTCCACAAGACTAAAAGGATAGGACCCATGCGCGTTTATTATGATCGCGACGCAGATGTTAATCTGATCAAAGGCAAAAAAGTTGTCATCATTGGCTATGGCTCACAGGGTCACGCACACGCGCTGAACCTGCGTGACAGTGGTGTTGCTGAAGTGGCTGTTGCCCTTCGCGAAGGCTCAGCCTCTGCCAAGAAGGCTGAAGGCGAAGGCTTGCCTGTGATGAGTGTTGCCGACGCTGCTAAGTGGGCAGACGTCATGATGATGGTGACGCCGGATGAGCTGCAGGGCGAAATCTATCGCAATGAACTTGAGCCAAACATGAAGCCTGGTGCGGCCCTCATGTTCGCTCATGGTCTGAATGTTCACTTCAACCTCATCTCCCCACGCGCTGACATTGACGTGCTGATGGTTGCGCCTAAAGGCCCAGGCCACACGGTGCGCGGTGAATATCAGCGCGGTGCTGGTGTGCCTTGCCTCATTGCCATCCATCAGGATGCGACCGGCAACGCCCATGACCTGGGCCTGTCCTATGCGTCTGCCATTGGCGGTGGCCGTGCCGGCATCATCGAAACCACGTTTAAGGAAGAGTGTGAAACAGACCTCTTTGGCGAACAGGCTGTTCTGTGTGGTGGCCTCTCCGAGCTCATCAAAGCGGGTTACGAAACACTGACAGAAGCAGGGTATGCACCTGAAATGGCTTATTTTGAGTGCCTGCACGAAGTGAAGCTGATCGTCGACATGATGTATGAAGGCGGCATCGCGACCATGAACTATTCTGTGTCGAACACAGCGGAGTATGGTGGTTATGTTTCCGGTCCTCGCGTCATCACTGCTGACTCAAAAGCGGCGATGAAAGAGATTCTTACCGACATTCAGACGGGCAAGTTCACGCGCGACTGGATGCTGGAAAATCAGGTCGGTCAGACAAGCTTCAAGGCAACACGCGCCATGAATGCAGATCACCCTATTGAAGAAGTGGGTGAAAAGCTGCGCGCCATGATGCCATGGATTGCAGAGACCAAAATGGTCGACAAAGAAAAGAACTAAAGCGACCTCGCCTTTGTTTTTGGCGCATTCCCGGACGGTGGCCTGAAGAGGCCCCCTGGGAATGCTTAGGCCACAAAATTAAAGGGGCTTTCGTGAGGTTCACGAAGGCCCCTTTTTTATGATCAACTGAGACTTATCTCGTTTTAAAGACCACCTTATGAGGAGACAGAGATGATCCCGTACCGCTCCCGCACATCGACCCATGGTCGGAACATGGCTGGTGCACGCGGCCTTTGGCGTGCCACCGGTATGACCGATGACGATTTCGGTAAGCCGATTATTGCTGTGGTGAACTCCTTCACGCAGTTCGTGCCGGGCCATGTGCATCTGAAGGATCTCGGTCAGATGGTGGCACGGGAGATTGAAGCCGCGGGTGGTGTCGCCAAAGAGTTCAATACGATCGCCGTCGATGACGGGATCGCGATGGGTCATGACGGCATGCTCTATTCGCTACCGTCGCGGGACCTGATCGCGGATTCTGTTGAGTATATGGTCAACGCCCATTGTGCTGACGCGATGGTCTGTATCTCCAACTGTGACAAGATCACACCGGGCATGATGATCGCGACCATGCGTCTCAATGTTCCAACGATCTTTGTAACTGGTGGTCCGATGGAAGCTGGCCGCGCTGTCATTGATGGCAAGGAGATTGCGGTCGACCTCGTGGATGCAATCGTCGAAGCCGCCAACCCTGATCGCACGGACGCGGAAGTCGAAGAGCTTGAGAAGAATGCGTGCCCCACTTGCGGGTCGTGCTCGGGCATGTTCACCGCGAACTCCATGAACTGTCTGGCGGAGGCGCTGGGTCTGGCGCTGCCCGGAAATGGAACCATTGTTGCCACACATGCGGACCGTAAAGAGCTTTTCTTGGGTGCCGCTCGTCAGATAGTTGAGCTCACCCGTCGGTACTATCAGGAGGAAGACGCAAGCGTTTTGCCTCGGGGCATCGCCACGTTCAAAGCCTTTCAGAATGCGATGGCGCTTGATATTGCGATGGGTGGCTCGACTAATACGATCCTTCACTTGCTCGCAATTGCGCGCGAAGCTGAGGTTGATTTCACCCTCAAAGATATGGATGAGCTTTCGCGACGCGTTCCCTGTCTTTCAAAAGTTGCCCCCGCCGTACCGGATGTCCACATTGAAGACGTGCACCGGGCAGGTGGCATCATGTCCATCCTGGGGCAGCTGGAGCGTGGTGGCCTTTTGCACAGGGATGTCTCGACCGTTCATACGCCGACGATGGGTGAGGCGTTGGATCAGTGGGATATCACGCGCACTGGCAGTGAGGATGTGCGTACTCTCTATAAAGCGGCACCTGGCGGTGTTCGTACGACAGTTGCCTTTAGTCAGCAAAGCCGTTTCAAAGAGTTGGACACAGATCGGGAGACGGGCGTTATTCGCTCGGTTCCAACTGCTTTTACCAAGGAGGGCGGGCTCGCAGTGCTCTTCGGCAACCTGTCTGAAGAAGGCTGTATCGTAAAAACGGCCGGTGTGGACGAAAGCATCTGGAAGTTCTCTGGCCCTGCCCGGGTGTGCGAAAGCCAGGATGAAGCGGTGAAGCGCATCACCACGAAGGACATCAAAGCGGGTGATGTTGTCGTCATTCGCTATGAAGGTCCGAAGGGCGGTCCGGGGATGCAGGAAATGCTCTATCCCACGTCCTACCTCAAATCGATGGGGCTTGGGAAAGAGTGCGCGCTTGTCACAGATGGTCGCTTTTCTGGCGGCACGTCGGGTCTTTCTATCGGGCATGTTTCCCCTGAAGCGGCTGAAGGCGGTCTCATCGGGCTCATCGAAGAAGGCGACATGATCGAGATCGATATTCCAAATCGCTCGATCAATGCGGTTCTGTCGGATGACGAGATCGCGAAACGCCGTGCGGCGATGGATGCAAAAGGCTGGAAACC
>NZQM01000259.1 GCA_002695905.1 Parvibaculum sp. | reverse complement strand
TTATATGATTTTGGTATTTATTTAGATTTAGAACCAGAAGAAGAAGAAAAAGCTATGCTAGAGCAAAACATACAAATGGCTCTACAACAAAATCAAATATATCTTGAAGATGCTATTGATATTAGAGAGATAAGAAATTTAACTTTAGCAAATCAAGTTTTAAAATACAAAAGAATTAAAAAACAACAAGCGGATCAGCAAGCTCAAATGGCAAACATTGAAGCACAATCTCAATCAAATGCTCAAGCTTCAGAACAAGCTGCAATGCAAGATGTACAAAAAGGTGAAGCATTAGCTCAAACTGAAATACAAATAGAACAAGCTAAATCTCAAATGGAGATACAAAGAATGCAAACCGAAATGAAAATAAGGCAACAGATCATGGCTAAAGAGTTTGAATACAATATGAAACTCAAGCAAATGGATACTGATGCAACAACTAAAAAAGAAGCTCAAATTGAAGATCGTAAAGATAAACGAACTAAAATACAAGCCACACAACAATCAGAGTTAATTGCACAAAGACAAAATGACTCTGAACCAGTAGATTTTGAAATGTCAGACTTAGATCAACTAAGCCAAATAGACATGTAAAAACCATTTATTAATTTTTATTATATTATATTATGTCAGAAACAAAAGAGAAAGCTGGAAAGCTTAAAGTCAAAGTACTTAAACCTAAAAGCTTAAGTAAAAAAGATGAACCTATAAAAATAGATTTATCAAAACCTAAAATAGAAGAAAAAGATGCCATTCAAGTCGGAGAAACAAAGGAAGTACCTGTGGTTGAATCATCCGGAAATAGCGAAAGCGTGGACGCTAGAGGAGAAGAACAAATACAAGAGCCCAGCCCGGTTGCTGAAATTAAAGAAGAAGAAAAACCTATAATTGAAGAAATTAAAGAAGAACCTGAAGAAGAGGTTGTTTCTATAGGTGAAAAAATGGAACCTCAACCTGAGGCACCAGCTGAAGAGCCACAAGCTATTAAACAAGATATTAATTTACCAGAAAACATCGAAAAAGTCGTAGACTTTATGAAAGAAACTGGTGGAACATTAGAAGATTATGTAAGATTAAATGCAGATTATTATAATGTAGATAGTGATACCTTATTAAAAGAGTATTACAAACAGACTAAATCTCACTTAGACTCAGAAGAAATTAGCTTTTTATTAGAAGATAATTTTCAGTATGACGAAGAGTTAGATGAAGCAAGAGATATTCGAAAGAAGAAACTTGCATATAAAGAAGAGGTTGCAAAAGCCCGTAAGCATTTAGATGGTTTAAAGAGCCAATATTACGACGAAATCAAGTTGAGACCCGGAGTAACTCAAGAACAAAAGAAAGCTATGGATTTTTTTAATCGCTACAACGAAGAGCAAGATGTAGCTCAACAACAACATGAGGATTTTAAAACAAACACTCAAGATTTTTTTACTAAAGAATTCAAAGGTTTTGATTTCAGTGTAGGTGAAAAGAAATTTAGATATGGTATTAAAAACCCAAGTGAAGTTGCAAGTAGTCAATCAAACATTAACAATACTATTGGGAGGTTCCTAGACAATAAAGGTAATGTTAAAGATGTGAAAGGCTACCATAAAGCTATATATGCTGCTGAAAACGCTGATACTATTGCACAACATTTTTACGAGCAAGGCAAAGCCGACGCTATAAAAGATGTTGCTGCTAAATCTAAAAACATAAGTAACGAAGCTAGAGCTACTGCTCCAAGTGATGTTTTTGTTGGTGGATTAAAAGTTAAAAGTATAAGTGGTCTTGATTCTTCAAAATTGAAAATTAAAACAAGAAAATTTAACTAAAACAAATTATTTATTATGGGACAAATCGCTCCGGTGTTTGGAAATATAGTACCTTCTCAAACACAATTACCGCTAGCTAACAATTACCTAGCGTTTAACACTGGTGCTGCGCCAGTCAATGACTTCGCACAACAGTATTTACCAGAGGTTTACGAAGCTGAGGTAGAAAGATATGGAAACAGAACTTTATCTGGTTTCTTAAAAATGGTTGGCGCTGAAATGCCAATGACATCTGATCAGGTTATCTGGTCTGAACAAAATAGATTGCACATCTCTTATACAGGATGTAGCTTAACAGGACCTGGTGCCGGTACATTTATTTTTAATTTACCTACCAATGCTGGAACTATTCAAAATGCAATTGCTCCTAACGATACTATCGTTGTAATGAACCCAACTACTGGTGTTACATTAAAAGGTGTTGTAGGTGCTGTAGCTGGTGGAGCTGGTAACACAACTGATGTTACTGCTTATCCATTTACTGCTGCTAACTGGGATACTTTAGGTATTGCTGCTGCTGCAGGTGCTGCTGGATTAAAGATATTCGTTTATGGTTCTTTATTTGCTAAAGGAACAGGAAGCGGAGCTTTTTCAGTACAGCCACAATTTACTCAATTTTCTAATCAACCAATCATTATCAAAGATAGATTTGAAATCAATGGTTCTGATATGGCACAGATTGGATGGGTAGAAGTTGCTACAGAAGATGGAACATCAGGATACTTATGGTATCTAAAGTCTGAGTCTGAAACAAGATTAAGATTTGATGACTATTTAGAAATGGCAATGGTTGAAGGTGAATTAGCCGCTGCTGGTGGTGGATTCGTTGCTCAGTCAGCTAACGTACCAGGCTTTACTGCTGCTGGTGGTGCTGCTGTTGCTCACGGTACTGAAGGTTTATTTGCTGCTATCACTGCAAGAGGTAACGTAATGTCTGGATTTAATGGCGCAACTGGTATTTCTGATTTCGATCAAATACTTAAAAACCTTGATACTCAAGGTGCTATTGAAGAAAACATGTTATTCTTAAATAGAGATACAGATTTAGAATTTGACGATATGTTAAGCCAAATCTCTGCTGGACAAGCTGGAGGTACTGCTTACGGTTTATTTGAAAATTCTGAGGATATGGCTTTAAATTTAGGTTTTTCTGGTTTCAGAAGAGGTTCTTATGACTTCTACAAAACTAGCTGGAAATACTTAAACGATGCTTCAACAAGAGGTGCTGTAGCTGTTAACAATATCGATGGTGTATTAATTCCTGCGGGAACTTCTACAGTTTATGACCAAATTTTAGGTACAAACATTAGAAGACCATTCTTACACGTGAGATATAGAGCTTCTCAAGGAGATGACAGAAGATACAAAAACTGGATCACTGGTACTGCTGGTGGTGCTTACACTTCTGAAATTGACTCGATGATCGTAAACTGGTTATCAGAGAGATGTTTAGTTACTCAAGCTGCTAATAACTTCGTGTTATTCCAAAGCTAGAATTACTTTTAAAGAGTTAGGCGCTTCGGCGCCTAGCCCTTTATTTTTTATTAATTATATTATATTATATCATGTCAAAAACAAAACAAGAAATAGCCCCAAAATGGGAGATAAAAGATAGAACTTATTTTTTAAGAAATGGTCTATCACCTTTAACATATACTTTAGGAACAAGACATTCAAGACGTTACCCGCTTTTACATTTTGATGAAAAATCAGGAGAACAAAGAGAATTAAGATATGCAACTAATCAAAACTCACCATTTGTTGATGAACAAAAAGGAGAAGTTACATTAGGTCATGTAATATTTGAAGAAGGTATGTTGTTTGTTCCAAAAGAAAAACAAAATTTACAAAAACTTTTATCACTATATCATCCAAGAAAAGATAATATGTACCAAGAGTTTAAAGCAGAAGAAAAAGCTACTGATGAAATTGATGAAATTAATTTTGAAATAGAAGCTTTATTAGCTGCAAAACAAATGGATATTGACCATGCAGAGTCAGTGTTAAGAGTAGAGAAAGGATCTGCAGTAAGTGAAATGAGTTCTAAAGAAATTAAAAGAGATTTACTTTTAATGGCAAAGAAAAACCCAGTAGGTTTTATAGCAATAGCTAATGATGAAAATGTTGGATTAAGAAATGTAGGTATTAAAGCTGTAGAACAAGGTATTGTAAAAATATCTCAAGATCAAAGAACGTTTCATTGGGGATCAAATGATAGAAAACTAATGACTGTACCTTTTGATGAACAACCATACTCGGCTTTAGCTGCTTGGTTTAAAACTGATGAAGGTGTTGATGTTTTCAAAACAATTCAGAAAAAGTTACAATAATATGTAACTATAATATAGTGAAGGGTCACTATTGTGGCCCTACTCACTATTAACTAAAATATTAAAATGGCAATAAACGTAAACACTGTATACCAAACCGTTTTATTAATACTAAATAAAGAACAGAGAGGTTATATGACACCTGTTGAGTTTAATAAAATAGGTGCTCAAGTTCAATTAGAAATATTTGAAAAATATGCTGAAGATATGAATCAGCAATTGCGTGTGCCACAAGTTGATTTAGATTATTCTGATCGACAACTAAACATAGATGAAAAAATATCTATATTTAAAGAAATAGATTCAGCCGCTTATACAACAAATGGCTTTCAAATTCCTTCACAATACTCGGGACTTTCTTCTTCGAGTCAACAATTTACAGCAACTAATCCTGGTTTAACATATACATTAACTGGAGATACTTTAGCTTTATCAAATTCTGGTGGTATAGCAAACGTGTTTTTAAATAATGTTCAATTATCAAATAATGACTTTTCATTAAGCGGAGCAACATTAACTTTAAATTCTCAACCAGCCGCTGGTCAAATAATTGTTATAAATATATATCCTAAACAGTTTTATAGATTAGGAACAGTTATATATAGTGCAGGTGGAACAATACCTATACAAGAGCTTGAAAGAGTAGGTGGTAGTGAATTATATCATTTATTAAGTTCTAAATTAACAGCCCCTAACGCTACTTACCCAATATACACTTATAAAGATAATTACTTAAACGTTTATCCAACAAGTATTACAAGTGGAATATCTGTTAATTACTTAAGAAAACCTATTCCTCCTATATGGGATTTTACAGGAACAAACCAATATAGTTTTAATCCAACTGCTTCACATGATTTTGAATTACATAATTCAGAACAAACAGAGTTAATATTAAAAATATTATTATATGCTGGTGTAGTAGTAAGAAGCCCAGAGATAATACAAGTTGCGGCTCAGCAAGTGCAACAACAAGAAATAAATCAAAAAAGCTAATAAGATATGCCTATACCTAATGGCGGTTTAATAACCGAAACTAACAGACAATATTACGCTGGAGCACAGCAGTTTCAAGCTTCTTCTACTTCAAGTGTAGGGCAAACATTTACATCTTCATTTGATACTGATTTAATTTTTAGTAGTTCTGATAATGCATCTAATGGTTATAATTTAAACAACTTTAAAATATTTACAAGTGTAGATGCAAACACATGGGCTGAACTAATACCCACAGCATCAATAGCTTCAACTACAGGAACAAGTAATACTGTATCAGCAACTAACCAAAAAGATGTTACTATTGCAATAGCTAATACAGATGTGTTAGTAGGTATGACAATTTTAAAAGCAGATGGTAGTCTTGTAGGTGTTGTGGCAAGTGTGGCTGTAGGTAATCAAACGTTTACATGTGTTGATAATTTAGCTGTAGCCGTTGCTAATTTAGATGTATTAACATTTAGATTTGTTCAACCTTACTCAGAGGCAAACAACGTAGTGACAATAGCCGCTAAACTTCCTGCTAGTATATATGTTAAAATACAATTAAACGAAAACACCTTATGGGATAGCAACGGTAGTTATTCATATACAAGACTATATGATGTTATTGATAATTTTTTAGTTGCTTACGTTGGTGCAGGTAAACTTATACCTAGTGTAAAAAGGTCTGATGTTATATTTCACGCAAGACGTGGGTTACAAGAATTTAGCTATGATACACTAAAAAGCATTAGATCACAAGAACTAACAGTACCTCTTAGTCTAACATTGACTATGCCACAAGATTATGTTAATTATGTAAGATTTTCTTGGGTAGACAAAATGGGCGTACAACATACAATATTTCCAGCAAATGAATTAACTTTAAGGCCTTATGCTACACCAACTCAAGCAGATGATGGGTCTATAGTTCAAGATAGTAATGACAGTAATACAGAATTAACTTCACAAACTACAGCAGCTTGGAACTCTAATAATCCAAGAAAATTAAGTGGAGCATTTTTAAATGATTATAATGTAGCTGATTTATATTGGCAAAACTATTATAATAATGCATTAGGCCAAAGATATGGATTAAATCCTCAAACAAGTCAAAGAAACGGGTGGTTTATAATTGATGATAGAAAAGGACAGTTTGGTTTTTCTAGTGATTTAAAAGAAAAGTTAATAATACTGGAATATGTGTCAGACGGTAATGCTTATGATTTAGATTTAAGAATACCTAAAATGGCTGAAGAAGCTTTATATGCTTATATAATTTATAACTTATTATCAACTAGTTCAGGTGTTCAAGAATATGTAGTACAAAGATTTAAAAGAGAAAAAAGCGCTAAGCTTAGAAATGCTAAAATAAGATTGTCTAATATTAAATTAGATCAAATAGTTCAAGTGTTTAGAAATCAATCTAAATGGATTAAATATTAAACATGGCAGAAATTAAAAACAGTTTTCTAAAGTCTAAGATGAATAAAGACTTAGACGATAGATTAGTTCCTAACGGTGAGTATAGAGATGCGATGAATATATCGGTCGGTAAATCTGAAGATGATGATATAGGTGCATTAGAAAACGTTTTAGGAAACTCTTTGGTTCCGCAAAATATATCTATATCTAGTTTAGGCGTAATGCATGTTGTTGGTTATTTAACTGATAACAACACGCAAAGTATTTATTTGTTTTTAGTAAGCGCTACAGATCCTACTGAAAATTATATATATCTTTTTTTTAATAATGAATTTACTAGATTAGTTGAAGGTGCGTTTTTAAATTTTAATAAAGATAATCAAATAAGTGGAATTAATTTAGTAGAAAATTTATTATTCTGGACTGATAATCTTAATCAACCAAGAAAAATAAATGTTACAGCCACGCGCCCTGTTATTGATCCTTCAACAGGAGTAACAACAACCCCTGGTTACTATACAAAAGAAAATCAACTTTCTGTTGCTAAATATAATCCTTTCCAACCTTTAACATTACTAAAAAAGACAACTAGTGTTGCTGGTGCTACAAGTGCGGCTAAAACAATAACTATTAGCGTTGCTAATACATCTATAATTAAAGGAATGAGTGTTATTGGGCCTAGTATTTTAGCTTCTGAATATATTTATGTTACAGATGTTAGTGGAACTACTGTTACTGTTAATGCTAATGCTAGTGTTACAAATGGTGATACATTAACTTTCATTACTACTACAATGACAGGTAATGATATAACATATAATTTTAACAATGGTGTAGAATGGCCTGGTGATCCAGATTTTCTACAAGATTTATTTGTAAGATTTAGTTATAGATATAAGTTTGATGATAATGAATATTCAATAATGGCACCTTTTAGTCAACCAACTTTTATACCTAAACAAAAAGGTTATTTTATTAGTGGAGATGAAGATGCCGCATATAGAAGTACTATATTAGCTTTTATGGAAAATGGTGTTCAAAACATAGAGTTAATAATACCATTACCTGATAGACAAAAAAATTGTGGTTCACAAACAGATGATACTTATAAAATAACAGAAATTGATATACTATATAAAGAATCAGATGCTAGAACTGTAAAAGTTTTAGATTCTGTAAATGTAAACGAATTANATTCTAATGATTTAAATAGCTATACTTACAATTATCAATCAAGAAAACCTTATAAAACTTTACCAGAAAGACAAACTGTAAGAGTTTATGATAAAGTTCCNGTAAGAGCTTTATCTCAAGAAGTTACTGGAAACAGAGTGATGTATGGAAATTATCAAAGCCAACANACTCCACCCGCNTCATTAGATTATAATGTAGGTGCTAATGCAAAAAACACTACTGTATTTGAAAACTGGATAGAATATCCAAGTAGCACATTAAAACAAAATAGAAATTATCAAGTTGGTTTTGTTTTATCTGATAAATGGGGTAGACAATCATCTGTTTTATTATCATCTGTAGATGCTACTGGACAAACGGTTGGTGGTACTTTTTTTGGTGGATCAACTTTTTATCATCCGTATAGAGCTAGTGGTCAAAACTTAGATCAATGGTTTGGTGATGCGCTAAAGGTAGTTATAAATAGTGCTGTTGAAAGCACTAAAGACTTNTTAACAGGAACTCCTGGGCTTTATGCTGTACCTATAGATGGTATTGGTTTTAATATTGCTGGAAACCAACCTACNTTTGGAACAAACAATAACCCNTTGACTGAATATTCTTTTTCGCTTAATGGTGTAACTAGTCTTGCAGGTGCTGAAGGTGTNCCTACATTTGGATCTTATTTAAGAGGACAATATAAAGATTTTGTAAAAGTACTTACTGCTGGAGGTGGAATACAAACTGGCGTAACTTCACAAAACAATCAAGGAGGTATTAGAGTAAAACTTACACAATTAAATTATGGTATTGTAAAAGGTATGAAAGCTAGTGGTTACACTGGTGTACAAAATTTAAATGTTGATGCGGTTAGTTATGTGGGTGAACCNGCTAGTGGAGGAACACCTGCTTATGCTATGTATGCGGATTTATCTGCAATGGTTTCTTATTCACAAGGAGACACTATAACTTTTTCTAATATAACTGAAACAACAAGTTCTGATAATCAAGCTTTAACATCTTCTNCNGCTTTAGTTTTAGGAACAGCAAACGCAGATATAAAAGTAGGTATGACTGTTACAGGAGGTGGGTTACCTGCTGATACAGTTATTAGCTCTATAACTAGTACTACAGAATTTACTTTAAGTAAAGATGTTACNCTAGCTATAAATCAAACGTTAACATACACNATTTGGAACTATGTTGTAACAACTGACGATGCAATTAACGAAGATTTATATTCTTTACTTGTACCTAGTACATCGCCTGATACAAAATTTGCTTATAATTTACCTAANCCACTAGGTTGGTATTCATATAAGCTTGTGGTAAAACAGCAAGAGCAAGATTATTATAATTGTTATTTACCTGGATTTTTAAATTCTTACCCAAGTACAGCGGGTGTTACAGATCCACCTGTTTTTCCAACAACAGCAGAAACAGATTTAACAGCTAATGTTGTATTACTAAACGATAATATAAANAAAGTNCCTAGAGATTTAAANGAAACATCNGATCAACAAAGACAGTTTAGAAGTTCAGTTCAATTNTATGGAAGAGTAAATAATAATTCACAATCAACAAATATTCAATATTTTCCAGTTACAACAGGTATACAAACTTTACCTTTATCTATGACTGCAGACACAATTGCTACAGCAAGTGATTTAGCAATGTCTACAACTGATATATCTACAACTAATGTGCCTTTTTATCAATTAGACACAAATCCATTTATAGCTAGATTAGCTACATTAAATTCAGGAACAACAGTTATAGGAACTACAACTGCCAACANCATGGCGCCTATTTTATCTGTAGCAGAAACCGAACCCGTAGAAAGCTTGTTACAATTATTTTATGAAACATCTACTGCCGGTTTAATAGCAGATTTAAATGCAGACATAAATACTGGTTTTGATGGTGTAGCNGCTTTATCAGCGTTAAGTTATTCACAAAATGAAAACATGGCAGCTAATCAAGATGTTACTGCAGTTTTTTATCCTCAAAATAATCAAGGTAGTAACTTTACTAATACACAAATACAAAACGTTATAATGACAGTTGTTGATGCTGCTGGTGTNCAAAGAGCAACAGGAAATATAAATTTAACAGCTAACTTAANCAATGGGTTTACAGGTGATTTTAAATTAATAACATCTGGAACAGGTTATAAAATACAAACAGCTGTTGACACATTTGTTTATTCAGCCGCTGGTTTTGATTCAAATGGAAANTCAAAAGAAGTTTATACATTTAATTTTACATGGACAACGATCTCTGGATCAGGTGGTGATACTAGTTCTAATTCAGCAACAGGTGCTTTAAGCAATTTAGACCCTGAATTTACAGCTGGTGCTACTTTACCTGATGTTACTATTACTACTACTTTNGGAACAGGNGTAAGCAANCCANTTGCAACAAGAGATGGTAATAATGGTTCTAAAACNGATAGNACNTTACAATTAAAATANAGTATTGTTNCTTCAAGTGATCCTAATAGTTATTTTCAAATTAACCAAAGTGGTATAGTAAGTAAAGCAATAGCNGGTATNCCTNTAGGTGTTTATAATATAACTTTAAAAATACAAGATGCTGTAATAAACAACGTTTTACAAAGTGACAGTAAGTTTATAGAAAAAACCCAAAAAATAACAGTTGGAGCAGAACCAATAAACAGTGGAGCTGCTTCAGGTTGTAAACACACTGGCGTTCCTAATATGGCTGCAACAGGTCAAATAACAGCTCCTCAAAACTCTCCAGTCACAGGAGTTTGGTACGTTGCCGCTTCTTCTTTAGCAGCAGCTGATTTACCTGTAACACCATCAGCTAACACTGGTTCGTCTAACTTTTTACANAGGTTAGGTACNGCAGCTTTAACCAAAGGAACAATAGTATTTTCATGTAACATGCAGCAAAGGTTTAGTAATACAGGCGGTGGAATGAGCTTTGTAACATCTGGTGGTCAATGGAAGATATGGCGTAGAGCAGATGCTAGTTCTTCTTGGAATATAATTGATGATGTAAATAATTTTAATATGCAAGCGCCTGGACAACCAGTGTCAGTATTAAATAATTCTTTTAATAGCATAAGATANGAACAAACTGTTTTTGCTTTTGATCAAGCTGGTGAATATGCAGTTGCTTTAATTAATGCAGAAACAACTCAAGCCGCAACAACAGATGATAACATGGTTGCTTTCGTTAATTCAAATGATTTATATTATAGTACATGTGTTACTGAAAATGGTTCAGATGTCACTGATGGAAATACACCTAAAAGATACCAATATGATTTATCTGGAAGCACTACATCTTACAACTGTGCTACAGGAAATACAACAAGATATGCACCAATGCCATATGCTCAATATGTAGATATATTTTATACTAATTCTACACTTACAAACCCTTGGACTGTTTCAACACCTGAGTTTTATAGCTTTAAAACATCAACTGCAGTTTCAGAACCTTTTACAGATATAAGAGTTTCTGCTAAATTTGGAACAGATGGTATTAAAATGAGTGCAGGTGTGATAAGTGATCCTTGTTCAGATCAATATGCTAGAGTATGTCCTAGCGCTGGTGGTGGTGGAAGCGGATCATGTGGTAATCCAATAATAGGAGATTAAGTAATAATAACATAAAATAAGTAATAATAAACTATGGCAGCTACATTAGAACTAAAGTTTTTTAACTCATACTGGTTGAAGAAAATAAAAACCGTTACTAATGTAGTAGGTGGAACTAGAGTATATCAATCAAACACTGGAACTACATTTGTTATAAGTGCTGTTGCAGATGCTGCGGTTATGAATGTAGGGCAAAAAGTTTCTTTTACTTATACAGATGGTAGCGGTGTTACAAGAAGTTATTCTGGTTATATAGTTTCACTAATAAGCACAACTTCTTTTGTTGCTAACATAGAGCCAAACCCTGCTGTAACAGGTACGCCTACTATAACTTTTGGGCCTATAATAAATTTTGACAATATACCAACAGATTATGCAGCAAGCAATACTGATGATTGGTATTTAGAAGAAGCAAGAATAAGAGGTGGTTATAATAATACTATTACAGACATAGGTGTAAAAGCTCACATTGTAGAAAATAATCCTAATAATCAAAACAGATTTAATTCATTAATATACTCTGGAGTATTTAACTCAAGAACAGGTGTAAATCAAACTAATGAGTTTTCTGTTGCAGAAGATATAACTAGAAGTTTAGATCCAGCGCATGGTTCTATACAAAGACTATACGCAGAAGATACTAACTTAATTATATTTCAAGAAGACAAAGTAAATAAAGCTTTAATAGATAAAGACGCAATATATACAGCTGAAGGATCATCTATAACTACATCAGGTAGATTAGTTGTAGGACAAATTGTTCCTTTTGCAGGTAAATATGGTATTGCTACAGATCCTTTTAGCTTTGCTGCATATGGATATAGAAAATATTTTACAGACAGAAAAAGAGGTTGTGTGCTTAGATTATCAACAGGTGGTGATATAGTTGAAATATCATCTTACGGTATGCATGACTTTTTTAGAGATCAATTAACACAAGATGGTATAACTAAAATAGTAGGTGGATGGGATAATCATACTAAAAACTATGTATTATCTATACAAACAGCTTTAGATACTAAAACTGTAAGCTTTGATGAAGGAGTACAAGGTTGGACTAGTTTTTTAAGCTTTAGACCTAGTTTTATGTTTAGTTTAACATCTTCGTTTTTCTCAACTCATGTTGGAAAACTTTATCAACATTACGGTAATAGTTCATATGGGTATTTTTATAATGCATTTACAGACTCTACAGTTTCTGTTGTTTTAAATTCTCAACCATCAACAATGAAAGTTTTTCAAACTGTTAATTATGAAGGAGGTAATGATTGGATAGTTACAAGTTTAGTTGCAAGCTCTGGTGATGTAGCATTAATGCCAATATCAAAATACGATCAACCAACTAACTTACAACAGTTTTCTAATGAAATATTTTCTAATAGATTTAAAAGAAAAGAAAATAAATACTTTGCAAATATTATAAATAATTCACCTGCAACTCAAGGAGAGGTTGTATTTGGCCCAAGCATGACAGGTGTTAAAGGATTTTTTGCAACAATAGAGTTTAGTTTAGGTAATAGTGTTGTTAACGAAAAAAGAGAATTATTTGCGGTATCATCAGATGTCGTGGAATCATCATATTAAAAGATTATGGAAGAAGTTTTAAATATATTATACGAATTTTTATTTGCTATGCCAGAAGGTGTTAGCTTTGGTATAGCTCCTTTGGTGGCTGGATCTATAGTTTCTGGTGTAGGTAAAGTTATAGGTGGTTTGTTTGGTGCGAGTAGAGCTAGAAGAGCTAGAAGAAGAGCCGCTGCTGAAAAAAGAAGATTAAAAGGCGAGTTAAATAGTTTAGAAAAAAGTAGACAAGGTATAATAAATCCATATGATAAATATAAAGATATAAGTTCTTTAGCAAAAGATTTGAGTGGAAACTTAAGTAATCCATACGCTAATCTAAGTGTTTCTACCGCTGGCGCTTCTATGCAAGTAGAAGAGGCAGATATTGCATTAGCGAACACCCTAGATACCTTAAGAGCCACAGGAGCAAGTGCTGGTGGAGCCACTGCTTTAGCACAAGCTGCTTTACAGAGTAAAAAAGGTGTTGCTGCAAGTATTGAAGCTCAAGAAGCATCTAATGAAAAACTTAGAGCACAAGGTGAACAAACATTGCAACAATTAGAATTAGGTGAGCAAAGACGTGTGCAGGGTATACAAATTCAAGAAGGAGTTAGGGTACAACAAGGTGAAGCTTTAGGTAGACAATTTGCTTTTAATGCACAAGAACGAAGAGAAAGTGGTAAAATAAATTACACTAGAGACCAAATAACAGGTGCTCAAAGAAGAGAAACAGCTGCATACAATCAAGGTACAAATGCAATGATGGGTGCAATAGGTGGTTTAACACAATTAGGATCTATTGGTGCCGCTGGTTTAGCTTATGGTAAAGGTGGATTTGATAAAGGTGGAGGCGCTGAAAATTATATAACTGGGGGAAAGCGGTAGCCAGTAGTGGCAATAATACTTTACAAGATTATTATAACAGTCCAGAATATGAAAAATACAAAGCAAATAAAGCTTTAGAAGAAAGCTATCAATAATAATAACACAATGGGATTAAAAGAAAAACTAATAGAAAATAAAAAAATTAACGAACAGATTAAGTTTGCTATATCAGAACAACAATCTAGACTTTCTTATGAACTTGGCTATAGTGATAGCAAGGTTGAGCCTATTAATTATGCAGAACTG
>NZQM01000258.1 GCA_002695905.1 Parvibaculum sp. | reverse complement strand
TAGCTTTACCAACTTACGTATCGCTATCGGTAAAGGGTATGCCTGTGATAACACACGCAGTCTACCCTTCACCTCAGCGTAAGCGACTAAGCTATTGTCTTTATCAAATACTTTGTAGTCTACATCGTTAGGCCCGAGCTTTTTAGCGGAGCCACCAAAGACATTCACAAATGTCTCAATGGCCTTGCGTTCCCTCTTTAAATCTTCCTCGGACTCAAACCTCATTACTCGTTAGGGATGTAGATATAGATAGGGAATCCCTCCCCCTTGCTACCGGCAATGTTATAATCGAAATGCTCAATGGCATCTATCTCCGTCATATCATCCTCCGCAATAAGCTTGTCTATTATCTTGTTGGCATCCATCACTAGGATTAGGTTGTCCATCTCTACACCTACAACACAGTCCTCAAATCCTGTGGGGTATAAGAATGTTTCATCGGGATACTCTTCTGTAATTTGTTCTAATATACTTCTTGACATATTTAATTTAATTTATCGTGCTCCTCTGCGTGACAACGTGAGCATAGCACCTTACATTTTTTTATTTCTTCTACAATCCTTTTTCTTCCATACCCATTGTGGATAGCATCGGATACACTAAAGAACTTGTTGTCTTTATCGTGGTGGAACTGTAGTGCCTGTGGACTGAACGATGGGTGTGTAAGCTGTGAGTATCCACACTTCTCACACGCAAGGTTCTTTTTAATATTCCTGTACCAATCATTCTTCTTCTTCTTGTATCTTTTCTTTACCTTTCTGTAGCAATCAATACAGGTTCTTCTTAGGTGTTTCTTTCCATTCTTTATTCCGGCTGACCAATATTCAGTCACCGGCTTACACTCGTTGCACCTAAGACAGGTCTTACACTCCATCTGCTAGTGACTGCTTTAAATCTTGTAGCTTTATTAGGCACTCGTCTATTTCGCTAACACACTCTGCGATATCTCTATCTACTAGCTGTTCATATATGTTATCCATATGGTCGTGTAGCTGACACATAACGTGGTTGATATGTGTGATCCTACCTGCATCAATGGATGGTATTGACATTACCTATAGTTTGTTTTATATTCCATTTGCTAAAGTGTTTAGCTTCTTACTGAACTCGTGTACGTTGTACTTATGCACCCTACCCTTTATTATTTTTAGTAGAGGGGCGTACTCTCCGTACTCTTTGATTGTCGAATGTAAAGATTTTATTTCATTTTTCAAAGCCTCGTTCTTAATTTTTAATGCTACCACCTCGTTGTACCATATGTCCTCAGGCTTAAAATTTAGCGATTCATTAGGCTTATAGAACTTGTCTACCTCAACATTAAAGTCCTCATAACACTGCTTGTATTTATACTTAAGCATCTTGTCTTGGTGTATATATAGGGGTGCCATTTTCAGGCTGTGTATCACTGTTGCGTGGTGCATATTAAGAGAGTCAGCAATATCTTTCTTGCTATATCCAAACTTAAAAAGTATTTTAAAGTATATACATCTAGCATCTATTACCTTACGATGTCTAGCCCTTCTTCTTATGTCGGTATCAAACCTACTGTTGATTATTGTTATTAAAACCTTCTCTAGTTTTTTATTCTTTTGCATTTAATTTAATTTTAATTAGGTTACATATTAAGAGAGAGGTTTAGGCTTTCGATCCTTGCNTCCGTCTCCTCTGTATCTTCACACCTTGTTAGTATCTTGTTTGAATTAATATAGTCTAGGTATCTATCACAGTCTATCTCTCTAACAGATAAGAATNTGGTGACACCCTCTTCCTCTTTCAAGTATTCAACCTCAAAGAAGTATGGAACATCGTGCTTTACTACACCACCCACCCATTGGGGGAAGTGGTTTAGTTTTTTTAGACAGGGTTCGAAGTAGTCTATCTGAAGTATAATCTCCTCCGAGTATTCATAGTCTAGGTTGGCAAGCTCTAGTATTACGTCAGCATCTATGTCGTAGTATATCTGCTCAGCCTCTATATATTTCCGTATTGAATCCATAATCCTTTAGCTCCTTTAGTCTGTATTCCTGTAACTTAGACACCTTCCCTGAGGGTCTTTTAATCTCGCTGAACAAGACATTTGAGTTTGGTGGTATGGCNANTAGGTCAGGTATTCCATTCTTGTTTGTCTTCACAAGCTTGACAACATAGTAGCCCTGAGATTCTAGTTCCTTGATTCTTTTTGATTGAATTTGTTGTTCAGTCATCCATACAAATGTACAAATTCCTTTTTAAAATAATTAACTGTATACGTCTTCTTCTTGGACACTGCCTTGTAGATATCATCCTCGATACCTCCATCACTAAACACCCAATACACATCGCTCTCAAGCCTATCCTTTGTGGTCATTCTATCTCGACTCTGCCAATATGAGGTGGCACTGAAGTCAATGTTGTAGTACACAAGTGCGTCTGCCTGACGTAGNGATATCCCCTCTCGTCCTGACACTATCTGTAGTGCTATGTTCTTGTCTGTGGTATTGAACTCTTCAAGCTCTGTTGTCAATAGCTCCTTACCAAAGATGTCCTTCAATGCAGTCAGTTCCTCTTTGAACTTGTAGAAGATTCCTATCTTCTGTCCCTTGAACCTATCACGTATGAACTCAGCCTTTGTGTGGTCTAGNACCATNGACTTNCCNCTCTCAAACTTTATNGTGCCNGAGTATATCTGATGNAGCTTTGACATCAGCTTTACNGGNGTGTCTGCAAGTATCACCTCNTCACTACCCTCTACNACTAGGTCNNTGTCAAGCCTCTTAGCAAGCCTATANGTCTCGTCTCTGAGCTTTACTCTNAGNATGTGNTCCNTTGTGTCCACNTNGAAGCCTGCGTCCTTCTGAGAGAAGTTTATTGTGTGCTTCTTCATAGCNTNTAGGATNTCTTTCTTNCCANNNGAGTAGTCATTGATGAGGTTACCATTAATCTTCTTCTGCTTTACGTTCACCCAATCGTGTGCAAACTTATAGAAGCTTGGGTACCTATTGAATGGGTTAGTCCCTATGCCATACACCTGATGGTACATCTGTGAGTATGACTCCGGAGTAGGTGTCCCTGACAGTAGTATGACAAATGGGTCGTGTCTAGCTATCAACTGCTTGACTGCCTTCGCTCTGTTGCTTGGCTTAGGAAAGGCACCCATTGAGTGTGCCTCGTCACATATGATGACATCCCATTTGACATTAGGTATCTTGTGTATCGACTCATAGTTGATGGTGAACAAAGCAAAGCTTACAGGACACAGCTTGGTGTAGTCATCATTGATGGAGCCGATGGCCTTCTTCTTTGTTAGGAACAGTACGTTTTCAACATTCAGTTGTTCACAAATTCCTAAGCTCGTGAGCGTCTTTCCGGTACGCACCTCCATCGCTAGGTATAGGAAGCCATAGTCTNNTATGACCTCCGTACCCTTGGCTATAATGTCAGTCTGATAGTCTCTAAACTGAATCATCTTCTTTGTTTTGTTTTACAATTCTAATCTCTACATACCCATCACAACTAAGTTCTGCGTCTTCAAAATAGACTTCTGCTTCATATAATGTTTTAGCAATGCAAGTTGCAATTAGTTTTTTATCATCCGCCTTCATATAATAACCCCACCTGTGTGTTTCAATTCCTTCTTTAATCATCTTTGTTTTGGTTTAGTTCCTTTACGATTGAATCAACACCCTCAATGAAGTCTACCTTCCTGCCCTTGATAAGCATTACCGTTTCATTGATTGCCTCTCTGTCTCCAATGACATAGCCGAGCTTTAGTAGAAGCTGTATAGCTTCTTGCTCTTTTATTTTTAGTTCTCTGTAGTGTGCAAAAATTTGATTATCCATTTTGTTTTTTTACTTTATATATTCTTATTCTGTATCTAAATATGTTCAATCTAAATATTGTCTTAAACATCCTACTCTAGGGTGAAGTTGAACTTGTACTTAGCCTCACTATAATCATCCTCATACTTTAGCAGTAAGGTATAGGCCCCACTCTCAGCTATCGCATCCTTGAATAATGGGTATTCATCGTCAGAGAAAATCATTATACCCTTCTTGTAGCAGAATGATTTAATATCCTTAACCTCCCCCGATGGTGTCTTAAGCATTATCGTTTGGTATGAGCTATTGATCCAACTCTCTCTCCTTGAACCGTTATATGGATAGATAGATACGGAGTAGCTCTCACCCTTATCGTGCTTAACAATAAAAGCACAATCACTATTGGTGGTTGCAGAGTTACTGAAGACACCGACCACATCNAAGNANTCAAAGGTCTCTCCGGTTGGCTCACCGAAGTCATCTACATAATACTCAGTCTCCCACTGAGCTAGGGTTGTAAGGGTTAGCATCATTGATGCACATAAAATTAATTGTTTCATTGTATTTGATTTAAATTGTTGGGAGATTTAGAGCCCTCCCTTTGACTCATATTGTTTAAATGTAATAGGCATCTTCGATAGATAGGGCATAACCTTTTCAAGCTTCACAAACTTTATATACTTTCCCTTTTCGTCTAAGGCTTTTATCTGCTTGATTACTATATCCTTTCCATCATATTCGTATCGAACGACCTCTAATCTATGTGGTTTCCTGTCCATATCATTTTATTTGATTGTTTATATTAATGTAATTACCTTGCTTTATTCTGTATAACCTAGAAGTCTTTACAAATTTCTTTAACCAATCTGAAAGTGTTCTATCAGGTACGCCTATGGTTTGTGCGTATTCATATATATCTTTCCTCCTTAATACACCATCTTGATTATTTATCCATTTAAGTAAATTTTTTTCTAGCATAAAATCATATTCCCAAAAATCTCTTTCTTCCATACTAAATTAGTTTTTGTTGTGGCTCTACCTTCGGAGCCATCTTGATTATTATCCATCTACCCTGAGCATCTCTCCCCTCCTCGGGCTTGACACCCTCCTTGAACATTGCATATGACACCAACCATTGATAGAACTTTGTCCTTGAGATTGTCATCTTTGCCTTCGGTCCATAGTCGGGATACTCCTGCACGAAATCAAAGTATAGGTCCTGCTTGTATAACTTTACACCCGCCTGTAGATTTCTGTTAGACTGCTGTCCCTCTATCAGTCCACACCACTCAATGAAGTCGTGAGTAGTCTCGGCAGAGAGCTGACGAATCTTTAGGTTCACGAACACACTCTTCTGTAGTCCCTTGTTTAGATACATCTGTAGGCAACCTATCATATAGTTGTCAAAGAAGCACCACTCCTCATCGTTCCAATCCCCGAACATCAACTTACCAAACTCATCCAATGGTGTGTAGTTCTTGCTGTAGTGTTGGTGTAGCTCAAGCTCCCACTTACGTCTCGCAAAGCTATTACCCGCACCCTTGATGGCATAGTTGGTAGTGATAGCAATCTTAGGTGACTTGCTGAATGGTATCTTGATAGCGTCCTTGTTCTTCTTCTCTAGTGTCATACCCTCTGTCACTACACTAAACAATCTCTCGAAGTCAAAGTGTTTCTTGACATCATCGAAGACAAGTATCTGTGTGTCTGCACTCACAAGTTGGTATGCAAATGAACGCTCGAATGTGAATGACTTACCATCAATGGTAACAACCTTCTTCATCTGTGCCAAAGCATTCATAAATATTCCCTTGCCGGTACCACCCTCAGGGTTATCACTTATCACCTCGTCATTGAGTATCACTGCGGGGCAGTACGATAGGTTCTTGTGTCCGTGTAGTAGGAATCCTACTGTTGACTCCATAGATAGTACACGCTTAGCGTTTCCATTACAGATGTTTGAGATGAACTTGCGATACACACTGTCACTACCATCACATATCTTGAAGTTCCTATCTATGACGTGGTCCTTCCAAACGTATCCACCCAAGTCCAAGTAGTCTATCGGTGTCACCTCTCCCTTGGTGATACTCACCGCACAGTTCTTGTAGTATAGGTAGGCTGTGTCCTTGGTATCCTCAATGAAGTAGATGTCAATGGTGGATAGTAGTGTCAAGAATTCCTCACGAAACAATCTCGTTTGGTCTGCGAAGTAGTTGTAGATAGACATATCGTCTAGGTCTATAACGTGTTGCAGAACGAAGTCCTTTATCTCCTTCTCTGATGTATGGTCGATGAGGTTGTTGGTAACCTTCACGAATACATAGTTCTTACTTCCCTCGGGACAATACTTATAGAAGCCATTGTCCTCCAAGAAGTCTTTGAACAGTATGTGTACAATCTTTATTGTACCCTTGTCGTTCTTTGACCAAAAGACTTGCTTGGTATTGTCTTCCTCTACCCTATTGAGTACGGAGTCTATTGTTGCACCATCCAAGTCTGACTCCTCTAACTGATGGCGTACCTCCTTTTTTGACACACCCCTCCTCAGACTCTGCTTGATGTTGTTGATAGCCTCCTCGTCCTCGTAATACTTGGTGCCGAAGTTGTGTGTGTTGCTATATGCTGAGTCAATCGTTCTCGATATCTCTGATAGGGAGAAGTCATCTGTCTCAAACTGATTGAGTACATACCCCGCTAGGCTCTTGTTGATTCCGTAGTCATTGAATGCCATCGCTAGGATGAACACGTTCTGATTCCGTTGCCCCTCTACCATTGGATACTTCTTTGTCCACCACTTGACGAGGATGTCTACCACCTTGTTCTCGTCAGTGATTGGTATCGTTGGTGCATCTTGGTGTTGGATAACCTCTCTGTACTCCACCTCCTCAAGCTTGTCCCATATGCTTGAGTTCTCGTTGATGTATATCAGCGGGTCATATGACTCGTAGCATACACGAGATAGGTTCTTGCAGGTCTTGTCAAAGTATTGAGAGCCGAAGTGTTTCTCCAATGAGTTGAAGTAGCTGACGTGGTTGTCAATCTCTTGAGGTATCTTTACCAATACCTTGAGTCCATTCCCTGATGGAGATATAAACACAGAGTATACGTGCTTGTCCTTACTGATTGATTCCTTGTCTTGTAGCAACTGCTTCTGCTTCTCGTAGCCATCGAAGTCTAGGCATATGAATCCACTATGCTCAATGATAGAGGAGTCGTTCCTCTTGTTGAATGTACCACTGAAGCATACTGCAGGTAGCATCTTCTTTAGTTCGTTACGCTCACCCTTGTTCTTCTCTGAACGGATACTCTTTACTAGGTCTTTCGATGAGCCATCCTTGATTCTCTCTAGGATTTTATCTATCGGTCTGTAGAAAGGGGTGTCTGTATCCTTTATGTTTTTAAATATTGTGATGTTTGATGTCATCTTAGTGTCGTTTTGATGTCGATAATTAAATGTTAACTCTCTGAGTATCAGAGGTAGTGTCGATAATGTCGATTTTATTTCCTAATCTAGGTACAATAAAAAATAAAAGAGTAGTAAAATATATATAGTCTATATAGGAGATACAATTCTTGACATTCGACACACTATATTGGATAAAAAAGGGGAGTCTCCTCCCCTAATCTGAACCAATCAAAATAGTTTAGAAAGGTAGACCATCGGACTCTGCCTTCTTAGGTGCAGTAACCTCATCCTTAGGCTTGTATGTATCCAACTCAACGTAGTAGTTACCGCTACGTGCTTGGTTTACATTTAGGTTAATCCAACCATCACTCATATGTTCCTTGACAAATGCCATAGCATCG
>NZQM01000257.1 GCA_002695905.1 Parvibaculum sp. | reverse complement strand
TCTCCTGTTCTTCTTGCTAAGCTTTGACTTCTTGAAGCCATCGGTAGCATAGTATAACTTCACCTGCTTATCGGTAAACACCTTCCCACTAGGGCTAACGTTCTTATTCTTTCCTATCTTTCTAAACGGCATACCTTATCTTTTAGGTCTTGATTTTCTTTTACCTCTAGATGGTCTCTTAGGTCTTGAGCTTTTCCCTGATGATTTTTTCTTCTTACCTACGTCCTTATACATTTCATTTAACAACTCGTTTCTAAAGTCCTTGTAGAATGGAACAAATCCTGAGTGCCCACCAACCTCAAGAAGCAAACGCCATTTTTCTAACTCATCTTTACGCTTACCTTCCTCAGTAGTTTTTGCTTTTTCAAGCAGAACTTTATTAACACCAAATGATAATGTCTTTGCTAGTGGACTCAAGGGCCCTAAGAAGTTAGGAGCTATATCTGATAATACATTCACGGGTCTATATGCTAATACCTCTTTAGGTTTAGAACTCATTATTGTCCACGACTCTTCACCTGTCTCCTCATCCTTTTCCTTTCCAATTAACATTTGCAATGGATTAAATTGAACCGAGTTTTTGTATGGATTGTATTCTCCCTCTCTAATACCTAGGTCCTCACCGTGTATTTTATTTACAGACTCTACACCTACACCAATCAATGCTTTTACTGCAGCACCAAAGTCTCTACCTAAAAGCAAACCTGTAAAGGTATTCCAAAAAGACCTAGACACTCTTGTTGATAGACTATCTTCTTCCTTGTCATCGTCTCCTCCAAAGAATAAAGAGAAACCATAGCTCATAAGGATATTATACATCATCATCCTCAGAGATACCGCACCCATAAGAAGCAATCCACTTGCTTTTTGTTCTTTAGTCTTGCCCTGCATTGCAGTATACCATCCCCTCCTAAACGCATTGAACTCAAATAATAAAAAGTTCTGCATAAATGTATTGAAGTTCTTGTAAGCTGCGGCAGCAAAAGTATCAGAATTTCTTTTAGTGTTTTTTAATATACCCATTAAAGGATTATTAGTAGAGCCCATCAACACAGAGTTATCGTCTGCCTTTCTTTTAGCCTCTCTTATTTCCTTTTTATACTTAGACATATACTCAGCGTCATTCTCTGCAATCTTCTTAAAGTCTACCTCTGTTTCTTTGTCAATGTATTCTTTTATCTGTTTATCAGTAGCCCCTTCCTTTCGCATCTTTGCAGTCTCCATTATCAAGTCCTTTCTATTTTTAACTTGAGCGGTAAACTCTCTAGAAAAAGAACCAAACCATATAGGACGCATCATTACTTTATCCGGCCCTGACAACATAGTATCTGCTATAGCTCCCACACCTTTAGTAAGTCTACGGGGTCCTAAAGCCATTGCTTGATTCAACTTATTAACCACAGGGTTCTTCATTTCGTTGGCTCCCACACCCTTATTATCTGTAATAAGGTTAGGGTCTACATAGTTTCCTGACAACCCACTAGGATATACCCTTGTTGTCTGTTTACTATCTACGTTATTCATAACCTCAGCACCCATTGAACCTAAAGCAACATCTAGATGTCTTACACCTTTAGAAAAATCTCTTGGGTTGTTTATAGCAAATGAAAGGTTGGATAAAAACTCCACACCTACTCTACCTGAGTGAGCAAGAATACCTCTATAAGCGTTCTTGGTGAGAACCTGAAAACCTTTACCAATTAGACTATAATCAGCTGCGAAGTTTACCTGTAAAGCATCTCTTATAGCTTGATTATAACCGTCTCTAATACCCTTAAATATTTGTCTTTGTTGACCCTTCTTATCAAGCTTATCGCTCATTTTATTTAAGGTCTTATTGGCTGTTCGTAAAGAAGATGTAAGGTGATAGTCCATCAATGTCATCTTAGCTGCCCTCTTGGTAGCTGATACAACATCAAAGTTTATTGCCTTCGCTCCCTTCGTTCTGTCTATAAGGTTCTTTGCTTTAGTAGATGGCTTAGTGTTTAATGCAAACATATCTGTCATCTTAGATAGGTCTTCAAACGCTGAGCCTGCTGCAATATTATCAGTACCCTCACTAAGAACCTGTTGGTGAACGTAGTTGTTTAATGGGTCTATTGCCTGCCCTCGTATTATAGCAGCAGTAAACACAGCCTTATCAGTTTGAGATGAATTAAATTCCTTTATAGCCTTCAGCATTTTTTTCTCAGCAGTGCTAAAGCTTTTCATAAGTTTGTTCAAATCTATTTGTCCATCTGTAGAGAATTCTTCTTTAATTTTTCGAAGAGCCTCTGCGTTTCCTTCCTGATTTGTTTCTTCAAGCTTTTCTATTGTAGCATCTAATACCTCTGATGCAGGATTAACTTGATTACTGTTAGGGTTAGATTCAAACTCCTCCTGAACCATATAGGCCATCTGCTTAAATTTAGAGAGCGTAACATTGTTTCCGTTACTTTTAAAGTGTTTAATTATAAGTCTCTCTGCCTTGTCAATTTCATTATAAGCCTTGTTTAGTTCTGTATTATATTTTGAAAACGCTTCAGCAGGCTTCTCCATTACAGAGTTAAATATCTTCTTGCTAGTAGCATCACCTAGTACGGTATCTAAATAGTATAAAGGGTTTCGTTCTAGTAATTTATAAAATACATTAGCATCTTTACCTTTCCTACCTAAAGCTTTTAGTTTGGCCAACTCTTTTCCAACCTTTAAAGGGTCAGCATTTTTTACACCATCTGTCCCGACATCAGAATCATCTGAGGATTCAAGGGCTTCAATCATAAGCTTAGCATTATGAGTGAGGTGTCCATTGTTTATGTTGTCAATAACCTTGATAAGATTCTTTAGCTGAGGGTTGCTTAGCTCATTGACAGCCTCAGTCTTTATTAATTCAGATAAGTCTTCAGCTACCTGCTTACTCATTTTATCATCAATAGCTTGTGCATTTATCTCTGAATCCTTTACCTCTTGGATCAGTCCCTTCTTCTCTTCCTCCATCTCCTTCTCCTTCTGCTCCTCACTCTTGCCTTCCTTCTCTTCTCTAGGGTTTATCTCCTTAGAGAACTTGGTCATAAGCTTAGCCTCGTCTTCAGTGATGACCTTATCCTTAAGCATACGCTTAACGGTAGCAGCATACTCAACCTTACCATCCTCGGTAGTCTTCTTATCCTCAAATGAATTAAATCTTTCTGTAAGCTCACCCACTAATGAGTTCTGTGTATTGAGGGCATCATTAATCTCAGCGATGTCCCTCTTTAATTCGCTCGCTTCGGGTAGTGACAACTCGGTTTGTCTTGCACCGAAAGATGTTACAAGCTTCTCATATTTAGTAAACACATCGTCAGGAATAATTGATGGGTCAATACTGAATAGTGCTGTTAGTTCATAGCTCAATCCATCTTGGCCGACACCTATCTTAGTCGTAATGTTCTTTTTAGCCTGCGTAATTTTAGATTTAAGACCTACAATCTTTTGAGCGTAGTCAGCATCACTAAATACCTTACGCATATAGTCTACAAAACCATCAATAGATGACTGCCTTGAAAGGTTCACCCGGGTGAGCCTTGATATAACTGCTGATAGCTGTGCCGCTGATATCTTTCCTTTAGATACCCTAGCCATTACCCTTACCTGTGCTAGAAGCTCTTCCTTAGCCTTCTTCTGTATTGCCTTATCTGCTCTAGTGGTTGCTCGATCATACTTCAGTAGCTCCTTCACTAGCTCAGCCTCCTGCTCGCTTATGTTTGTGATGTCCTTAACACTAGCGAATAGGCTCTTGATTGCAGAGCGTAGGTTCTTTCTGTTCACACGCTTGATGGTAGCCAACGCCTTCTTTCTATCGAAGCCCTTGTCCTCCATCAGGTATGCAATGATAACATTATCAGATATCTCCTTGGCTCTAGCTCTAGAAATTACTTTCTCAATAGCACCCTTCAAGTCAACACCCTTCTCTTCCATCTGCATCCTAGCCTTGGCTGATGTAGCGGCCTCCTCAGGTTTGAACTTCACGTCTGCATCTTTATCAACTGCCTGACCTGAGAATAGTTCCGCAAGACCTATGTCAACAAAGTCTTCGAGTGAAATATCCTTGATGTCCTTAACCTTAACATCTTTGAATCGTGTAAGCTTCTCCTTTATGTACTTGAAGAATGCATTGAACCACTCAATAAACTTTGCCCTCTTGGCTGCATTAGCTATAGTCTCACCCTTTGTTCCCATAAGCTCAACCAACGCCTCCTCTCTAGCTAGCTCATTGTCTCCATACTTTTTGATTGCACTCTCTAAAGCTTTGGTTCCCTCTACCAACTCAAGCCCCTTCTTTAGCAGCTTGGTTCCTTTTGTTTTCGATGACTCTGAACGTAGGAAGTCAATCCATATGTGACCGAACTCGTGAATCGGTGTAGACAAAGACTTTCTAGATGGGTTCAAGAATATCTTACCGTCCTTAGTTAGACCAAGGATAGTATTCCCATTCGACTCAGCGGTACGTATACCCTCCTGCTTTAATGCCTCATCAAACTCCTGCTGAGTTTGGGAAACACTTACACCCGGAAATGCGAATCTCATCTTGCCTGAAATTACATCTATGTCTGACTGCTCGGTCTGAACTCTAGCTCCTCTAAATGCTTTATCTATAAAGAATGCTCCTCCTACCTGTCTTAATACTTTTTCAAGGGTAGGCATCTCACCTTTCTTATCCTTCTTAAATACTCGTACCGCCTTAGCTCTCCACTCAGGGAAAATGTTTAAGCCATTCATAGGGTTCTTAATCAATGCTATAAGTCTACCCTTCGGACCAAAGCCATAGTTATTATGGTTTGCTTTACGAACACCACCATTAATAACATCGACACCCATTATTGCTACCGCATCTCCTGACTCTGACTCCATCATAGATGTCTCTCCTATGTCAGATAATATTTTATCAGTCAAAAATTCCTGACCCTCCGACTGTGTGTCCTTTATCAATGCCTTAGCTACCCCCTTTGAAGGCTTCTTAACTCCTGTAGGAGATACTACAAGGTCAAATAATAATGNTCTAGNAGGNAGNGGTATAGTATTTTNANTGTCACCCTTCGCTCTTTTCTTTGCATCCTTAACAATAAAATCAAAGAGTGAACCTACATCTGTTATGTTGTTTTTATTAATAACCTCTTCCAACTGCTCGGCTGACTTGACGGTATCTCTACCCGACTTGTTTTCTTGAGACACATTCTTTTTACCTTCAATAGATTCCATAAGGACACTNAATGCTTCATCTTGATTCTGTTTAGGNAAGCTCTTGATTAATGGTGCTAGATATCTAAACATAGCCTCATTAGAATTTATAGCAGAGTTACCCATCCTAAGAACAACCATCGGAACGTGGTTCTGTGGAAGCTTNCCTTCCTTCCATAGTCTATCAAACAACTCCTTGTTAGCACGATATAAGTCCAAGGCTTCATTATATTGAGTATTGGCACCNGTCTCGTTTACTCCTGCCCAAGCTANCTCTGTGTTNCTACCAAGNACNTTNTAAAGTANACCACCNTCAACCTNCATATCATTACCCATTGAATCTTTANCAACTCCTGATGCTAGCACATCAGACATTGCTACTATCATAGGTATGNCNTTNAACTCTTGAATATTTTTAAGCATATCAGNTACAGACTTGAAGCCTAGCTTCTTTGCNTGTGCATCAGTAATCTTTTTTGTAGACTTACTNTGTGCTATAGGGTCAACATCTCCTTCCTTAATACCACTAGGAATCTTGAATCCTTTTTCTACAGAGCCAAGTTTCTTCATTCCTTCCACAATCTCATCCTCAGTAATAAAACCTTCTTCTGTCTCAGATACTACGTCATCACTGAGTCTAAACTTAGCACCCATATCCTTAAGCTTACCTTTCAGCTCCTTGACCTTAGCGTTCTTCTCCTTACGTGCCTTGCTCAGCTCATCCTTCTTCTTCTGACGGTCCTTGTCCTTGGTAATCCTGTCTGTGATTCGGTCATCAATTCTCTTTATCTGATCCTTAATCTTAGCCTCCTTCTCCTTGAAGCTATCCTCAACCATCTTAATAGCACTACGTATACCATCAGCTGTGGTGGTAGGCATCTTAACCTCATCATTAATCTCCTTGAATCGTTTGGTGTTCTTCTTGATTAGTTCCCTCTCAGCCTTTGTTAGCTTGCTGCTCACCTTCTCCTTGGCAGCCTTGTCCATCTTCACCGCTATCGCACGAAGCTTAGCGTCAAGACCTGTCTCCTTCTTAGGTGCTTCCTTCTTAGGTGCCTTCTCCTTCGGTGTCTCAGTCTTTGTCTCTTTCTTAGGAGCCTTCTTAGGTGCCTTCTTCTTAGGTGTCTCAACCTTTGTCTCAGTCTTTGGAGATACCTGTTCTTGAGATACCGCTTCCTTCTTAGGTGTCTCAACCTTTGTCTCAGTCTTTGGTTTACCGGTAAACCTATCAAACAAAGTGCTAATAGGTTCGGTTGCAATAATATCTGAATAAAGCTCTGAGTTATCCTTAAGAACCTTTCGTTCAAAAGCTGTAAGCTCAGGAGACATATCCTTCTCCTTTACCTTTGCGAAAGCCTCATCACTTCTCGTCTGCCTTTTGGCATATACACCCCTAAGAATATCTTTAATCTCCTCTTGAGACATCTCATTGTTATTGTAACTATCCTCTTGCTCCTGTGTTACCTCAGGCACCTTGGCTTTTAAAATCTTTCTAGGTCCTTTTCTTTTAGACTTTTCTAGCTCCTTAATTTTTTTTATTTTTTCAGCCCTCTGCTCTGCCTCTTTAATACGTAACTCTTTATCTCTCCTTAGCTTCTCTTCATTCTTAAATAACCGCATACCCGCAGTCTCAGTCTTTGGTTCCTGCTCCTCTTCAGTAACAGGTGCTTCCTCAGTAGTCACCTCTTCCTCAACCACTGTCTCAGCTACAGGTGTCTCTTCTTCAAGGGATCGAACCTCATCTAACTGCTCCTGAGTAACATCCTCAGCTACAGGTGCTTTCTCAGTAGTTACCTCTTCCTCAACTGCAACCTCAGGCACCACCTCTTCCTTGGTGGCAGACTTTACAAACTCCTCAGTAAGTATGTCTTGATTTGACTTCTNAGCATCACCCTTCTGTGCATTTGCAGATACTTCCTCGATACGTTCCTCAAGAACCTTTATCTGTCTCTGCTGCTCTCGTGTTGTAAATACACTCTTGCCTTCAATCTGATCCTCTAGTATCTTCTTCTGACTTTCAAGTGCAAGTATCTGCTGTCTTGACTTCAAGTCAAACTCCTGAGGTATAGCACGAAGCTGACCGATAGTTATGTCGTAGTCCTGTACCTCTTTGGCTGCCTCCTCTTTTGTTTTTAATCCAAGCTCAACCTGCTCGGTAATTCTCATTGTCTGAGCCCTTCTGATTGCAGGGTCTAGCATTGCCTTCTCATATACCATAAAAGCTCCTATAGGAATCTCGGCTATAGTATTATTCTTACGTGCCTGTGATATTGCAGGCATTGCTCCCATTGCAAAACCTCCAACTGCCTCTGATAATCCTGCTTTCCATACCTCGTTTATAAACTCTTTGGTAATATACTTGCCGTCTAAGAAATCAATAGACTGCTTGAAGTAGTCCATACCCTTGGCTACATCATAAGCCTCCTTCATATATCCCTCTACCGCCTTCTGTGCAGCACCGGTTTCCATTTCTGAAAGTGTTGAGGCAGCAAGAAGGGTTCCTCCTTTTAATACTTTATTTTCAATCTCATCAACAACAAGTTCTCTAAAGTTTCTGTTTGTTGTCCTCTTAGATTTTTTAAGAGCCTTGAACATTATTTTACTTATAAGGGATGAGTTGTTAAGTGCATTTCTAAATCCATAGTTCTCAAGTACACCTATGACAACACCATATGGTAGGGTAAGTAATAGCTTCTCGTTCTCAGATACATTTGCAAACATTGGATTGCTTTCCATCTCCTTGTTGAGACCATTGATACCCATTGCAGCAAAGGATGCGATGCTAGCTTGAGGAGTAATAAGAGATGTAGCTATAGCAGGCAATGACTCAATCATACCGTAGATACCTTCAGTAAACCAATTACTACCCTCTAAAGCTTCCTTGCCTTCCTTAACATTCTTTATCATATCCTGAAGGCTAAGGCCCTTTCGATATGATTCCATTGCCTCGTCAGTAATACCAAACTTATCGCTTACATATCCTACTAAATCATCCTGTATTGAATCTTCTTTTATTTTTTTACGTTCTGCGTCTGTAAGATATCCCTCCTCGTTCTCATCGTAGAACATATTATTTATGTTGGCATATAGGTCTCCAAAGAATGTTTCAACAGCCCCCTCAGCTACACCACCAACACCTGATGCTAAGCTTCTAACTATAGAGCCTGTAAGGCCACCTACCTGAGAGTCAAGGATTATCTTTCTACCTACATCCTTTCGTAGGTTTTCAGCATCCAACCTGTAGTTATTAATTTGCTCGTTTTTAATCTTTGCGAGCTCGTTGTATGTCTTTACGTCATCTTCACTCTGAGCAGCTATATCATTTATTTCCTCCTGAGTCGTAGCTCTATTTGCTTTTTCTGCTGTTGCCTCAATCCTAGACTTTACATCATCAATGACCTTTGATGTATAGCTAAGTTTCTTGGCTTCATTCTCAAGCCTCTCACTCTCGGTCATCATCTGATCTCCAAGAACCTTTGATGCAAACTTTGTAGCCTGTACCTGCTTACCTTCCTCTGCTGACTTTAATAATGCATCAGCCTCCTTTTTCTGTTGATTAAGATATTCTAACTGAGCCTTAGCCTGCTTAAGTTTTAAAGCTTTCTTTTTGTTTACTCCTCTAAGACTTGTACCCATCAACATTCCTGAGCCTACACTTGTGCTAACTGCCTCCTCGTAGTCAGGCATAGCCTGAGCCTCCTCCAACATCTTATTGGCGGCATCAATCTGTTTGTCGATACCAACAACCATATCCTCAGCATCTGAGATTGTTCTACCCACACTCAGCGTCTCATACTTACGCTCAGCTTCTGCACCCATAACTGCTTTGTCTTGAGCAGATAAGCCCTCAAGTAAATCCTTTACGTCAACCTTATCCTCATCAAAGTTCTTTAGAACAAATGCATTTAGTTTATCTAGTTCTTTCTTATCAGCCTCTGCACCTATAGCATCTAAGCTAATAGGAATAGATTCACCGGTGTGTTGGGATCTAATTACCATATTCGCACCTATAAGTGATGGGTTATACCTTACATCAAATCCAAATTTTTCTAACCTTTCAGATGTCCTATTTGCAATAGCCTCATCTCCTAAATCCATAAGGTTACCGTCTCTAGAACGAAGTGTGACTAACTCCTTCTCTAATATTGCTTCCGGAGAGAACTTATCTGAGCTGTAATACTTTCCGTTATAGCCCTTGATGTATCCTTTCTCACCCTTAAGATACTCTTCGTAATCCTTTACCTTATTGTTGTAAATAATCTGATAAGCCTCAGGATTTTTTTCATACTCTGCTTGGTCAAATGGAACTACAGGGTTGTAGTCTCCTTCAAGAACTTGTTTGGCATTAGGTATCTCTTTGACACCTGCAGGTAGATAGTCTTTATATTGTGTGAAATCAGTGGGAGCTGATTTAGGTGCGACAGCAGGATTGTAGGTTTGATACTCTTCTTTTTTATCTATAGACCTCTGCCCCTTTTCTACTACTCTGTCTAAAAAGCTTTGTTTTATTTCACCGTCTGATGATGGAGGAGCCTGTGGTGCTTCTACTTCTACCTCAGTCTCAACCTCTACAGTCTCTTGAGGACCGGCAGCCTTCTCCTCAATAATGTCAGTAACCGATGGTAACCCCAATGAACCAAGTCCCGATGGAGATACCGTATCTTCTTTTTTTTTTACAGGAACTTCCTCCTGTACCTCAGTCTCAACCTCTACAGTCTCACCGCCTCCAAAACCAACAAGAGTCTTGAACTCATTAATGTCTTTTTGATAGCCCTCATTTTGAGCAACATTATACATATTGTTGATTGCATCTTCATTAGACCCCATCAAAACTTTAAAGTCTTCAAAAGATTTAGAGTAACCCTCTCCTCTCGCTAGAGAGTATAACTGCTGTAATGCTTCTTCGTTCATTTACTTTTGTGTATTAAATATCGCCATTGAGTTTCCACCCTCGGCTAGTGAGCCTAACTTCATTCTTGCTGCCTTTAAATTAGCTGTGCTTACTTGAGGCTCAATAGCCCGTAATATTTCTGTATTATCTGCACCTAATGGTAATTTCAAATCTCCTACTTGTAAATAGTTAGGGTCTCCTTCATACTTCCCCTCTACCTCTGTAATAGGTACATTCATATCAGCTGCAAAAGATTTTAGTTTCTCTCTAGCAACATATTGTTTTGGCTTACCATCCACAGGGCTTACTCTTGTGCTAAATACTTTTTGTTTTTCTCTTTGATAGAAGTCACTTAGCTCTTGGTCTGTAAAACCTGAACCTGAATCTGAACCACCTCTAGGAGCTCTAGGCTGATATCCTCTCTGATACTCAATCGTTCTGTTTAGTCCTGCGTCTACACTCGTTGCAATCTTCTCACGCATATGCTCAAGCAGCTTCTTCCCTGATTCTGAAGTAAAGTCAGGCATTGCTATACCACCCTCAGGCTGCTCAGGGTTTGGAACTAAAAGTAGTGTGTGCTCATTTACCTTTCCTGTCTCAGGATTTATTTTATTCAAATCTTCAGGGTTTCTTGTAAGCTGTATAAGCTCACCATCAGGGCCATACTTAATAAAGTCTCCTAATGCACTCAATGCGTTCAATGGATTGCTCTCAAACTCAGCAATAATCATATCATCCAATGACTTCTTAAAGTCAGGCATATTACGCACGTCATCAATCTTTGTTGATGAGCTACCACTCTTTTTTAATGTGTCAAACTTCTGAGCGAAGTTATCAACAATCCTATCAACAGCCCCTGCTGAATCAAACCTATCCACCTTAGTGCTTAATGCAAAGTTTAGCTCTTGAACGGTTCTAAAGTCTGATGGGTTGTCACTCATCTTAACAGTATAGGGATTGGTGTTTGCATCGTATGGCTTGCTTGGGTCCTTGGGAACCTTCTTACCAATACTAACCTTCCCTGTCGTAGGATTTATATATGGCATTGTAGATGTTAGGTTTCCAAAACCCTCAACCTCTCCAAGTAAGAATCCCTCATACATCCCGGACACATCTGTCTTGTCTCTCTCGATATACTCACCATACTTTTCCTGATAGTTTTTCATCATATCAAATATCTGAGTGGTACCCTGCTTTATATTCTCTCTACCCTTGAGGTAGTCTCTAAGCTTAATCTTTCCTGACTTAAGCAAACGTAGCTGCATTAGGTTGTAGTCCTGAGCATCCGCAGCATAGTTAAGTGAGTATTCGTTCATACCCTTATGCTCACCCTGAGGTGAGTTAGATAGGGTCTGACCGTACTCAAATGAGTCCTTGTCAATCTCAGCCTTTAAATCATCTCTCCTTTTCTGTTCAGCATTAAGCGTGTCAGTCATTGACTTACCTACCGCATTCCAATCTATTTGGTCCTCAGCATTCCTCTCTGCATATCCGTAGTATGTTGCCATTGTTTATTAAGGGGTTTTAGGTTGTTGTATTATTGGCGTTGTAAACAACCCTCCTGTATCAGGTCCAAATAAAGAACCTAAACTATTTTGATTATCAGTTAACCCCAAAACAGGTACACCTTCTGACTGTTGAACAACATTTGTATTATCTAAGGTTATCATCTCCTGTGTAGACTTAGGTGCTTTAGGTGCTTTAGGTGACTTGTCCTGCTTATATAATTCAAACATTTTAGCACCCTGATCTGCTGCACTTATAACACTCTTCATTCCCTTCTCTATTGCCGCTTGTCTAGCCTGCTCAGCATCTCTTGCTGCAAGCTGTGCTCCCTCAGCCTCTTGAAGGTCAAGCTGTACGTTTATATCTCTTAGCCTTCCTTCCTCAGCAGCTTGCATCTGCTCTAATCCCTCAAGTGTTTGAGTCTTCTTATCAGCAATCTGTCCCTGCATCTGTTGACCCTGAGCCAATGCTGCAGTAGCACCACGCATCCCTTGAACACCAAGCTCCTGAAAGCCTGTCATCATCTGCTGAGTCTGTGCGTTGAACATCTCACGCTGTCTCTCGTATGGGGTGTCACTGATTGTTAGTGCGTCATATACATTTACATCGAGTCTCTTACGAGCCTCCTTGATAGCCTTTGCCGCTTCGGCATTGGCTTCCTGCATCATCTTCTTCTGTTTGTTAGCTTGTACAAATGATGCACCTGCTGATATCGCTGTGGTCGCTAGACCAATCGCTGCTAGTACGGGCATAGATATTTATTTACCTACAAAGATAATAAATTTAAGGGAAAGATTTCATCATCTCTGTCTCCACCGCAAAAAGCTCAGTGGCAGTGGTGTCTGTGTTGGTAAGTTTGAACTCACAGTAGTGCCCTAATATCCCGTGTGACTCAGCAATCTGATTCTTTATAAACATAAAGTAGTCTGCCTGTCCCGTAGGTATTGCACCTGCTGAGGTATTTACCACAATCTGATTTGTTCCTGCAGGTAGGTCAATATTTATTGCTGTAACCGTGCCACATAATGTAGGTGTTGAGTTTGCTCCAACAGGTATAGAGTAGCTCTGCCCAATCGTAGGGAATATATTAGTATTTAATGTCAAAGTTGTGGTCCCTACAACGCTTACCGTTGTTGATGTATTTGGCACTACAGATGTATTAATTACCGTGTCTCCCGGCTGAACACCTAACGTGGTAAAGTTTTTTGTAGCATCAGTTAGCGTAGTCCCTGATGTTGAGTTAGTTCCAATAGGTGAGGAGATAAAGTATAACGTATCACCAATGCTTAGGATGCTACCGATAGATGTGTTGACATTGAAGTTTACCTCTACCGCTGCAGGTGCCGCTGAGTTTACGCTTGTTGAAGAGCTGATACCATTTAATGATCGTAGTGGATATTCATTTGCTCCTGCAGGTGTTGCCCCTGTGTTTCTCATAAAGGCATACCACGCTCCCTCCTTCTTTACAAACCACGCTGCACTAATCTCTCCTGTTGTCTGTTGGTCTGATGTAAACGTACCTGACCACGCTGAGTCAGACTCAAGAGATATTGTCTTAAATATCTTATTCTCTAGCGGCTCCTCATTTAGTACACTCGTTATAGTTGAGTCATACTGAACACCATAGTAATTGTTCCTAGTCTCATTTGTGTTATGACGATATAGGTTGCCACCCTTAAATGAATATAGGTAGTTGTTAATACCTATCATCATATCAGGGAAGTATGAGTAGAACGAAGGGAATCCTTTTGTAGATTCACTGTATGTAAGCGTATAGTTTCCTGTCAATCCTGCCATCTCTTATGAATAATAATCGTGAATAATATATAGGTAGTCATTGTTGCTTCCGCTCGGCATCGTAAATGTTCCCGTAACCGTAGGTAACACTATCGGTGATGGAGTGATGTCACCTCCATTAGGTAGAGAAGCTGAAGCAACCGCTGCTAGTAGGCTATTGATTCCTATAACGGTGTTAGGGAACAATGTGTTGCTCCTTAAGAACATCAACCTATTTCCTGTAGCAGGGAACTTGTAGTCATCACTTGGCGGTATAGCATTACTTGTCACACTAACCGTAGCACCATCTGCAGGTATAACACCACCTCCTTGGAAGGATGTTATCTGACTGTAGTCAGCAATTACAAATGGCCCCGCTGAACCTATTGGTAAGCTTCTAAATGTAATCTGCTTAGTGTGCTGTGGTGATGTATATATTGGAGAAACACCGCTAACCCAATTGTATTCGTTGTGAATAAATTTACCCTCATCTGCAGGGTCAGTGATACACACGTTAATTATTGTTAAAGAGTCTCCTGATGGGCAACCTACTGTAATCTCAACCGTAGCCTTAGCCTTCCCTCCGGGGACTGCAGGTATCGCTGTGAGTGTTACATTACCATTGGTAGGAAGTACAGTATTCTTATTAAATACTAGTGTTCCCGCACCTGTACCTGTAGCTGTTGTTGACGAGCCTGTGTACGACTCAGCAATACTAACGGAGTCTCCCGCTGTAAGTGACGTTACATTGTAGCTTATTGTACAGGCACCAACATTCTGACCGAAGTCAACAGCGAATGTGTTTGGTGAGCTAACGTCTGTCTGTACTGTAATTGTTCTAGTTACACCACAGTTAAATACTACCTCCTCTGTAGGGAGTTCCGTGCTGTTAGAGCTAAGAACAAACTCATTCATATATGGGTCAAAGGCTCCAAGCTTCTGAGTGTTTCCACTACCAATAAACAGGTCTCTAAACCAAGAACGCATACCAATCTCTGAGATTACATTAAGCTGCTCAGACTGACCTGAGCCTCGTAGCTGTAGCAATGCTCCACGTTTAGAGTCGGTAAAGAACTTATTGAAACCATACTGTACAAAGCTCTCAGGATTCTGACTAATACCATACTCCTCAACCCTTGCTATCTGTGTTCCTAATACCTCAGGTACTGAGGTGATTGCACTTCCTGCTGCAGCGTCAGATAGAAGGTTCTTACCTGCAAGCACGTATGATATCTTATCCTCCTGTAGTGTGAGTATGTCTGTCTCCCTTCCTGATAGAATCTGTATTGGACCGAACACCTCTTCAAGGTTCTTGAAGTTTAGTAGGCCAAGATTAAACTCATTTAGGTTGTTGACATTTGTCTCAGTGTTAAACACACCGCTGTATGTAAGTGCTGCAAACCTATCAGCCTCCTGATAGTCCTCAGCAGATGTAGAGAACGCTCTCTCACCTAGGCTAAATGCCTTGCCCTTTATTGAGTCACGAATACGGTAGCTCTCTACGCCATTACCATATGCGTAGCAGTTCCCAAAGTCAGTAATAACAATCGCATCCTGTGTTGCATTTTGGTCTTGCCCACCACCTGCAGCGGGTGACCCGCTATGGAATCCTGTCGCTTGGTCAATAGCATATGAGTCAGCACCCTCAAACCATACATCAGGTAATGCATCACTAGGCTCAGTCTCAAAAGCTATAACCTCATCACTTCTTAAAATCAACCAATTTGAAAATATTTTAGATGTACCCGCAGTTCCTGAACCTAATTGAGCAACAGCACCTTTAATAATAAACCTAACCTCTCCATTAGTAGCTCCTCCCGATGTATCTCTATACCAAGTGAAAGCCCCTTCAGGCTCTCCGTCTAAACTATAATTATTAACATCACTACTAACAGGTGATGTTGCTATCTCTGTTAGTAAAGGCAGGTCTGTCTGACCCTGATTAATTAAAGCATCATTTATAGATTGTAATATCGGATTTGATTGAAACCAATCTATTATGTCAGTATAGTTATCAGGAGATGTAAACTCTCTCGTTGATAATGCACTTACTGATGTAGGTGTAGGCCCGCTAAAGTTTCCAATCCTATTGAAAATAAAACTAAGACTTATTCTAGTTCCCGTAGTTATAGTTAATCCATATGGAGGATTTCCTGCAAATGAACCACTAGAACCTGTCCCTGCACTCAGTCCATATAATACAAGTATTGGAAACTGTCCCGGAGTTGATGTCTCAACAGAGTTGTTAAGAGGTCCTACAACTGCATTTTCTGTTGTCTCTACAGAAAAATCATTGGCAAGAATTCTCATATATACTGCTCCCGCAGGAAGCCCTGCCGCAGGAGAAGTGGTGTAGTTTTTTTTCTCAAGTACAGTAGCGTATCTACAATCAGATAAAAAGCTATTTGCATCCTTCTTTACAATCAGTCTTGAACCCTCTTCTACCTTCTGAGCATTCTCACCATCTAAAAGAAAGAAAGTATTATTCTCGTTAGTAGCATAGTTGTTTGAGTATATAGTCTCATACCCCTGCCTATCAGGTTTTATGCAAAACTTATATCGTGTCGCAAACGAGGGAGCCAACTGCTGAGGTGGTATTGTTACCTTAATCTTATTCTGAAGGTGAGCATTCCCACAAGGAATGTTAACTGCATTAAACTCACTAACTAATGCTGTGGTTGACCTGTTAAAGTCATCCATATATATGATACCCACCTCATAGTTTCTATTGCTATGAAGACTTAGTGCTGATGGTGATGTAGCTATTGTGCAGCTTAGGTTAGCTACTTCAAAGTATTCATAAACATTTGATGTAGGTGTAGTTGTGTTGTCTACTCTACGCATTGCAAGCATAGTAAGTTCAAGGTTTGGACTTGCCGCTGAAGAAATTATTCCTATACCTTCACCATTATTAGGAGTTCCGGGAGGTGCTATTGCTGATGTTTGACCTGATACATATTTAGTCCAAGTTGTTGTAGCTGCAGCATCAAGTACAGGTGAAATGGCACAGTTATAAATATCAGTAAATGTTATTCCACTACACGAGGTAGGATTAACAGTATCAAACACAGGTTTTATATTACCTGTAGGTAGCGATGTTCCAATTTTATTTATGAAATCAGCACTTGTTGCTAAATCATTAATTGTAGCAAAGTCTTGAGGTAGAACATATGAAAACGCTACAGGGGTTGAACCTGAATTTTCCACAGGTATGTCTAAAGGTGCTACTGTG
This sequence comes from Parvibaculum sp., assembly GCA_002695905.1. Classification (GTDB taxonomy): domain Bacteria; phylum Pseudomonadota; class Alphaproteobacteria; order Parvibaculales; family Parvibaculaceae; genus Mf105b01. Next base: position 1,313 of record NZQM01000257.1, on the reverse strand, counting down.
TTTGAAAAAGAGTTCCAATTCAAGTTAAAAGATATTGATATCTCACTACCTGCTTTTAATTCTACGTCTGTAAAATTAACAATTATCTTACTATTTGGGATAGTGATAGGAGTAGCTCCATCTACATTAAAGTCAAAAGATGTAGTTGATATTGGCACGTTATCAATACTAATCTCATTAGATAATAACTCAGCGATATACTCTAATCTTGTTAGACTACCGTTCTTATCCTTTAGGTCGTATCCATCAACGTAGTTGCCATAGACCAATCTGTTACCCATTATTGTCTGTGCCTGAGCAAATCTTGGTACGTTATCAAACAAACGTAGTAGCTGTGAGTCGGGTAATACTGTAAATATCTTATTACTATTAAAAGCAAAGGTATAATCAGTATTATCTGCAAGTCCCTCCTCCTGCTTGTCAAGCTTCTGTATTACCTTTATAATACTATTACCTGACTCCTTGAATAGTAGGTCAATACCAACAACGAGTGGGCCACCTGAGTTGTATGTTATGATGGCTTGATTCTTTGAGTTCAACATTCCCTCATTCAAATTTGACCTTCCTGCATAATTAAATGGCTTTGGTGTGAATGCAGGCTCAGAGAACTGTGAGGTCGCTGAGTATTGGTTGTCTGCATACTTATATCTGTACCCAAAGCATATGAATCTCTCATCTAAATAGTCCTCCTCTCCCGGAGTAAGGTTCAATGTAAATGTCGGTGCCTCTACAGGTGGCTTCTTAATTACAAGAAGTTCCTCAGCAGTAAATTGGTCTACGTTTCCAACAGGGTTTGCATAGTTTCTTTTAACATTTATAACCCTAGGTGGGTTAAAGTCATCGGTAAAGAACAGTTGGTCTTCAACCAAGTCAATACCTGTAACTAGATACGTTGGATTAAAGTTTAGCGTTGTATCTGATGTTGTACCATTACGCACACTAATAACGTGATACACCAATGCATCAGTCTTCAAGTCTATTGATACAATTAAGTCTAGCTTCTTTGGTGTTGTAGCAGAAAAAGAAGGATCGTGTACGAGCCAATACAATGTCTCATTAGCACTATCATCAAGAGTACCTATACACTTTGCATTATTACTCAAGGCTGTTCCGTTATACTGTAGTGTTGTCACCTGAGTGTTACCCTTTGAGTTCTCAACTGAGCCTATCTCTGATGCCTCAGTAGACCCAAGCCTTACATTCAATGCATCAATATACTCACCGTTAGGCACAAGTCTTTCGTCTACAGACTTGTTCATCTTGCCTGATATAAAGTGTCTCTTTAAATTCGCCATTTACTTCATCCATTTGTC
>NZQM01000256.1 GCA_002695905.1 Parvibaculum sp. | reverse complement strand
CGCAATGTGTAGGAGCGTCGGTTCGCAGTTGAACATCACCGCAATGGATAGACATGAAGTCGATTAATGCCACGTGTGTGATGTTCAGCTTAACACGATACAAGTTAGCAAATTCGCCCTTTGGTGCTCGCGCGAGCACCGTTCCGGGGTTGGATTGGGAAGCCAAAAAAATGTTAGAGAACCACCACAATATCAGCGCAGTTACTGATTATGAGAGTGCGGCCTATTCCCTAGTGGAAGATGTGGAAGCCCCAAAATCGCTCAATCCAGCGGTGTCCAAGGCTTTAAAACTGCATCGGGATGACTTCCTGAGATATTTGCAGGCAAACACCCGCAACCGTGATGATGCAGAGGACATATTGCAAGACTTCTGCGTGAAAGTACTTTTGAAGTCAGACCAAATACGAGATCCGCATGCGCCTGTCGGTTGGCTGTGGATTGTTCTCAAGTCTGTCCTTGCCGATCATTTTCGCCAGAAGAACAGGCAGCGCAATCTCCTCCTCGACTTTGCCGCTGAGCAGGAAATTGAAAATACATCACCGTCGCCTGCATATGTTTCCATGGAGACTCATCGTGGAATGAAGTCTGTCTGTTTCCAGCGCCAGTTTTCTAAGCTCAAACCTGAATATGCAAAGGCGGTGTTTTGGGTCGATCTGCGGGGCGAGCCCCAGAAAGAGGTTGCATCCAAGCTGAGAATCTCTGCTGGCAATCTCCGGATACGTCTCTATCGTGGACGTGTAGCACTAAAGCATATGCTGACGCGCGCATGCGCTGTTTGTAAACAAGCTGATTGCAGTGTGAATCAGTTTTCGAACACACATTCTTAGGAGATTGACGTGGAATTTGCCGTTAAACTGTAACAAAAGTCGCTGTTGGGCGTCTTTACTCATATTCTTCTCCTTCTTCGCGCGGCTAGCCGGAGAAGGCCTTTTGGAAATTTAAACCGGAACGAAAGTGGTGGTCGGACAAATGAGTGCTAGGCCGGAATTGGACCCTATTGTGGAAGAAACATCCGTTGTGCTGTCGATCGGAGGCATGACCTGTCGCAAGTGCCCTCCAGCAGTCGAAAAGGCTCTCCAGAGTTTAGAGGGCGTTGATGCTGCCAGGGTCAATTTATCCAACAAGTTGGTAGAAATCCGATATGACCCCAAGCTGGTCTCAATTCTCGATTTCGCAAAAACAGTAAGGTCGGCTGGGTTCAGTGTTGGAACCGCCAGAACCAGGGTTTTGATTAAAAATATGCATTGCTCGTCCTGTGTGACGCGCATCGAAACCGCGTTAAAGAAGACGCCTGGGGTCGTCGCGGCGGTTGCAAATGTGGGGCCCAAGGCCGTGGACGTTGAATATATGCCGGATTCGGTGGATTTCGCCGCCATTCGTGAGGCGATCGAAGCGTCTGGCCATAAAATTCTGGAACCAGAGACCGTTAGACGTGAGTCGCAGCCTGCAGCAGGAGAGGATGCGCCTGACCTTGAGGAGGCCGCTCGCGACAACGAATATCGATTGCTTATGCGCAAGTTCTGGTTCGCTGCAGCGGTGTCTATCCCGGTAATGGGGTTGAGTTATCCCGATCTAATACCCGGTCTGCGCGACTGGATGTCGGTAGGCAGTGAAACCCGGCGGATCGTCTGGGCGCTGCTCGGCGTCTTGACTTTGCCGGTTTTGTTATGGTCAGGCTCTCAGTTTTTCAGCGGAATGTGGGACGGTCTCAAGCACCGTTCCGCAAATATGCACACTCTTATAGCGATCGGTGTTACAGCGGCGTTCCTCTATTCGGTTGTCGCTGTTGCATACCCTGGCATGTTCCCCAAAGTCGAACTTGCAGAAGTGTTTTGGGATGTCACGGCGGTCGTCATTGCACTCGTCGTGTTGGGATTGGCGCTTGAGATAAAGGCGAAGGGACGGACGTCTGAGGCAATCAAAAAACTAATGGGCCTTCAGGCAAAAACTGCCAGGGTTATCCGCGATGGCGAAGAGCGCGATATCCCCGTCGAGGAGGTCTTGGTAAAGGACATTATCGTTGTCCGGCCAGGTGAAAAAATACCCGTGGACGGTGAGATCGTTGAGGGATCGAGCGCAGTGGATGAATCGATGATTACCGGAGAGTCAATTCCGACTGAAAAGTTGGCCGGAGATGAAGTCATAGGGGGCACCCTCAACAAGACCGGTAGTTTTCAGTTTCAGGCCACGAAAGTGGGAAAAGACACTGCCTTGGCGAACATTATTTCAATGGTCAAAGATGCGCAGGGATCGAAAGCGCCCATTCAACGGGTTGTCGATCTCGTATCAGGCTACTTCGTCCCCACCGTTATGATACTTGCGATCATTTCCTTCGTCGTTTGGTATCTCGTGGGTCCTGAACCCAGAATAATTTACGCCACAATCGTTCTTGTGACGACCCTCATAATTGCCTGTCCGTGTGCCCTCGGCCTGGCGACACCGACCTCTTTGACAGTCGGCATTGGAAAGGGAGCGGAAAACGGCATTCTGATAAGGTCGGGGGATGCACTCCAAAGCGCCGAGAGGATTGAAGCACTGGTGGTTGACAAGACAGGCACCATCACTCGAGGTGAACCTTCATTGACGGACATCGTCGTCAGCGATGACATGACCGAGGATCAGGTTTTGCGATATGCGGCATCGCTTGAACGCGGTTCGGAGCATCCGCTTGGCGAGGCGATCGTAAATGGCGCCACCTCCCGCGGTGTCGATCTCGCAAATACGGATGCGTTTCAGGCAATTCCCGGGCATGGAGTATCAGGTCAGATAGATGGTCGAACGGTTTTCCTTGGAAACGCGAAACTCATGCATGACCAGAAAATCGAGATTGAGGGTCTTACTTCCGATTGGGACAGATTGGCGACAGAGGGAAAGACGCCCATGTACGTTGCCGTGGATGGCCGGTCTGTGGGCCTCGTCGCCGTCGCTGATACTGTAAAAGACGACTCCAAGCAGGCCATTGATCTTTTGAAGGCAATGGGGATCGAAGTGATTATGTTGACCGGGGACAATCAGCGGACGGCAGATGCGATTGCCCGATCAGTCGGTGTTGATCGTGTATTGGCGGACGTCCTTCCGAACGACAAAGCGCACGAAGTGAGCAAGCTTCAACTGGAAGGTAAAAGAGTTGGAATGGTGGGGGACGGCATCAATGACGCCCCGGCCCTGGCTCAAGCCAATGTCGGTTTTGCTATCGGCACGGGCACCGATGTCGCGATTGAAGCAAGCGATGTGACACTCATCAAAGGTAGTTTGGTCGGTGTGGTGACGGCAATAGAGATAAGCCGTGCGACGATGAGAAATGTGCGCCAGAACTTGGTTGGCGCATTTGGATACAATACACTTGGTATCCCCGTTGCCATGGGTATCTTCTATCCGCTTTTCGGTCTTCTTTTGTCGCCGTTGATTGCCGCTGCCGCGATGGCATTTAGTTCGGTAACCGTTGTTTCCAACGCTAACCGTCTGAGGTTGTTTGTTCCTCGGAGTAAGGCATGAGAGCGCGGGGTGGATACTCTGAAGCCGCTGCGCGCGACCGGTGGCCTCTCGTCCTTTCTCTGCCCGGTGGGGTCGTCAGCGAAACTGGTTTTTTCGACCCTTCGCACACGCCTTCTAACGCGACTGGGTTTATAAAAATGATTTTCGGGAATACTTTATTGGAGGAAAACTCATGACCGCAGACAAGTGGCTCGTTCTTATTGGCGGCATCCTTCTCATCGTGCTGATTGTTTGGTTCTTCTGGCTCAAGCGGACGAAGGGCGTTCGTGCAAGTGAATCTTCCAAGGGACATCAGGAAATCATGGTGTTGGTAAAGGGCGGTTACACGCCGGATACCATCATAGTTCAGCATGGTCGGCCGGTGCGGTTGAACTTTCGTCGCGAGGAGACGGCTTCGTGTTCAGAAAAGGTCGTCCTTCCCGATTTCAACAAAAGCGCAGACTTGCCAACAGGAGAGACCGTGCCGGTAGAGTTTAGGCCCGACGAACCTGGCGAATATGAATTCACGTGCGCGATGGGAATGTTCCGCGGTCGGCTGGTCGTTGAATGAGGCAGACAAGAAGGGCATGAAAAGTATGCATGACAGAGAAAACGGAGATTTGGGCTTCTGGAGGTCGCAAACCGGTCTTGTCGCGATAGCATTTATCATCATCGCCGGCATTCTTTTGACCTATGAGCATCGAGTGCATCTGTTTACAGGAAGTGGCTTTCTTGTCTTGCTGCTGCTTGCTTGTGTAGGCATTCATCTATTTATGCACGGTGGTCACGGTGATCAGGGTTCAGACAAAGGGCGTGACTGACAATGGAGACGGCATCTTACGGTCTTTGGTTTCTGGCGTTCATAAATGCTGCCATTTTCATCATTTTTGCGTTTAGTTTTTTCAAACCGAAAACAGAAAGAGACTGGAAATCATTCGGTGCCTTCAGCGCATTCCTCGTAGCTCTGTTTACGGAGATGTATGGTTTTCCGCTCACCATATATTTCCTCTCGGGTTGGTTGCAGACCAGCTATCCGGACATTGACTGGTTTGCGCATGATTCAGGCCACCTGCTCGAAATGCTCTTTGGATGGAAAGCCAACCCCCATTTTGGGCCATTCCATTTGCTGAGTTTCGTATTTATTGGCTTAGGCTTCCTTTTGCTGTCAGCGGCGTGGCGCGTTCTCTATCAGGCCCAAAGGACCGGCACACTCGCCATGTCCGGGCCATATCGCCATGTCCGTCATCCACAATATGTCGGGTTCGTTCTTATTCTGGTGGGTTTCCTGTTTCAGTGGCCGACCCTGCTGACCCTCGCCATGTTCCCTGTCTTGCTGGTGATGTACTGGCGGCTTGCCTTGACCGAAGAAGCTGACGTTGAGGCCGAGTTGGGGGATGTCTATCGCCAATATGCGGGCCGAGTGCCGCGCTTCATTCCTAGACTGGCCAGCTTTCAAAACACCACGTCGCCTTCAGGCTGATGACGAGTGTGTGTACTGAGAAGATCACCAGTTGCGTCGGCCGCTAACTGTAACACTTTGTGACTATCTGTATTTGGTCTAATCTTTTTGAATATTTTTTGGGGAGTTTCCAGCGACATAATACCTACCGATATTCAATGCGAGCGAGGAGATTTCGTCAGGAATTGATCCGCTGCGGAAACTGAAACGTCTTGCGCTTATTTCTTTCATGCGCACGTGCATACGCTATATTTGCTTCTCTCCGGGGGGAGCACATGAGCCCGAGCGAAAGCGACGGAACATTTTGGAGAAGTCCATGAAAACGAAAAAGAACCCAGACTATGTATACGCTGCACTCGCAGCGTCCCTTCTATTGTCCAGCGCGATAGTGCCGGCATCTGCGGCAAGCGCCGACGATCTTCAGCGTCGCGTCGAGCAGATGGAAAGTGACCTTCAGCTCCTAATGGAGGAACTGAAGCAAGCAAAAGAACTGGCCGCGGCGGCCACGCAGAATGCGACAGAGGCCAAAGCCCAAGCCGCAGCAGCTGAAAGGGCATCCGGCTCAGGTTCCTCCGCTGCTGGAACCTCGTGGCATCTGGCAGGCTATGCCGACGCCAGCTTCCTGATCTCCGATGCAGACGGGCAACCAGATACGTTCAATTCCGGAAAATTTAATCCAGCCTTCCATTTCATGTATCAGGACTTTCTTCTGTTTTCATCTGAAGCGCAGATCGTCATCGACAGTGCCGGCAAGACAGAGATAGAACTTGAGTATTCCCGCTTCGATTTGTTCCTGAATGATTACGTTACTCTGGTCGCCGGCAAATATCTAAGTCCTGTGGGGCTTTTCAAAGAACGCCTCCACCCGAGCTGGATCAATCGTTTGCCTGATTCACCCGCAGGGTTCGGTCACGATGGACTGCAACCTGACTCGGATGTCGGTGTTCAAGTTCGCGGCGGAATACCTTTCGGGGACTCCCGTTTTACCTATGTCCTCGCAGCAGGCAACGGGCCGCGCATCAACGCAACGGGTGCCCTAAACCTGGAGGGATTTGGCGCGGATGATAACAACAATAAGTCGGTCAGCGGCCGCTTCGGCTTTCTACCAGTTCCATATACAGAGATTGGCGCATCGTTCTTAACTTCAACGCTCAAAGGGGCCAACGGCACCATCCCAGGCGCCTTGGCCTTGACGCCGACAAGTGGAGATTTTGACCTTTGGGGACTGGATGCTTCCTATACAAGGGGCTCATGGGACGCTCGTGTTGAGTACCTGAACGGTACCCGTGGAAGCATTTCAACTGCCATTCCGAGCACAACCACTCCCGGGCAGACAGAAGTTACAGCACTGCCAGATTTGGAATTGGAAGCCTGGTATACTCAGCTCGCCTATCGACTGTCAGGAGTGACGAACAACCAAATTCTGGGGAATTTTGAGCCCGTCCTTCGGTATGGCCAATATTCTGTAAGTGGGCTCGACACTTTGCGAGACGAGGCGGCTGAAAAACGTTTCGACGTAGGCCTCAATTACTGGGTTGCCCCATCGGTTGTCCTTCATAATAGCATACAATGGCGAGATTTTGACGAAGCAGGAAAAGACACAGAGCAACGCATTCAATTCCAGTTCGCATACGGATTTTGATCCAGCCATACAGGGAATCTGTTCGATGAACATCTATTTGAGAAAAACTACGGTCCTCGCGTTCGCCCTGTCTGTGGCGCTCACAGGAGCAACTTCATTTGGCAATGCCGCCGAGCAAAATCCAGATCCTGCTCAAATCGCCCGCGGCGCAAAAGCCTGGGCATCTACATGTGGCACCTGTCATAATATCAGGCCGCCGGGTGATCAGACTGATGGAGAATGGAAATTATCTATCGCCCACATGCGTTCGCTCGCAAATGTCCCCGGAGACACGGCAGACGACATCAGAGCATTTCTGCAAGCAAGCAACTAATACAAGAACCATCTATAACAGCATAATTAGCGTAGGGGATTCGAGACTATGTCTTCCACCAGAAATACGTCACTTGTAGGCACCTTCTTCGCTGCGATGGCTATCGCTTTATCGAGCACAGTCGCCGGTGCCAATGAAATTNACCCGGCGTCCGCTGACATCGCAAAGGGCGAGGCCGTTTACAATGGAACTTGTGTCGCATGTCATGGGGAGACTGGTACTGGCGAATTTGANGGCATTCCTGATTTGACCGACAGCACCGGTAGCCTNTTANAAGATGACGAAACATTGCTGCACCACATTACNGAAGGNTACCAAAGCGAAGGATCCTTTATGGNCATGCCTGCAAAAGGAGGAGATCCAGATCTAACGGANGAAGANATTCANAATGTCCTCGCCTATATACGCGCAACCTTTGGAACCCAAATAACGCTGAAAGAAGCGCGCTCAAATGCCAATTAGTGCTTNAGTATNGGANCNAGGCGTCCGCAGTAACCGGATGAATACCCGACGGAGCAGCCTCGACGGGCTGATGCCGTGGGAATATGCAAGCCGGTCACCATTCACCTAATTCGGATAGAGAGGTTAGAAGTGCCGGGTTACTGAACGTCAAGTTCAACGGTGGCGCATAAGGTCTTCAGTGCCCAGATTACCCAACAAAGATCAGTCCTGTCTGCAAATCGGTGAAGCGCGCATCTTCGTTCACCGTGAAGTTGAGCGTGACTGTGCCGTCGGCACCAGAAAAGGAGCCGGTGCCGCTGTCTATGCGACACTCAGCGGTGCCACGCTGGATGGCGGGGTCTGGGCTCTCCTCAAGTGAGGAGGGCCGATAGGTCGAGATTGCAAGCAGGCCGCCAGCCAATATTACCTCCCCCTGCAGGGTGAAAGACCCATCCATATTGTTCATGACAAGACATTCGAACTTGGCCTGCGCGCCTTCTGCGCCAATTGCGGCGTCGAGCCCAGGGCCGACTTTGGCCTCCGCTTCGATGCCCATCTGCTCGCCCATTTCATCCTGGGGGCTGACCTTGCCCTCAAATTGAAGGTGATAGCGGTACACACTCATGGGATTACCGCAGACCTTCTTTTGCGATCCACGCTTCCGTATCATCCAGGCCCTTTTCGAACTTGTCGAAAATCTCATTAATTTGGGCGTCATCAATGATAAGCGGCGGACAGAAGGCGACAATGTCGCCGCCCATAGCGCGCACGATGAGGCCATGCTTTTGTGCATTATTCTGCGCTGCAACGCCGACACCCTGGGACGCATCAAAGGCGCGTTTTGTTTCTTTGTCTGCGACCAACTCTACAGCACCGATCAGACCCTTCGCGCGGGAATTGCCAACGAGCGGATGGTTTTCAAGATCTGCCATGCGTTTTTCAAACGTTGGACCAACATTGCGCACGTGGCCGACAATGTCTCGTTTTTCGTAGATTTCCAATGCCTTGCAGCCAACCGCTGCTGCAAGCGGATGTCCTGTATAGGTAAAGCCGTGGCCGAATATTCCCAGTTTTTTGCTCTGCTCCAACATGGCTTCATACATGTCATCGCCCACCGTAACGGCGCCCATGGGCACATAGCCTGAGGTAAGCGCTTTGGCGACAGAGATGGAGTCAGGTTTGAATCCATATGTTTCAGAGCCGAACATATTGCCTGTGCGTCCGAAGCCACAGATCACTTCGTCTGCGATGACGTAAATGTCGTACTTGTCGAGTACGGCATGAATTTTCGCGAAATAGTCCTCCGGCGGGATCACGACACCACCAGCACCCATAATAGGCTCTGCAATAAAGGCCGCGATCGTGTCCGGTCCTTCCCGCTGGATCATCTCATCCAGATTATTGGCAAGGCGTGTGGTGAACTCATCCTCGGTTTCGCCGGGTTCCGCATAGCGATAATAGTGGGGGCAATCCGTGTGTAAGGTGCCCTCGAGCGGCAGATCGAAATCCGCATGATTGGCGGGAAGGCCAGTGAGACTTGCCGATGCGACCGTGACGCCGTGGTAGCCGCGGATACGAGAAATGATCTTCTTCTTCTTCGGTTTGCCGCGCGCGTTGTTGTAATACCAAACGAGCTTTACTTGTTGATCATTGGCTTCTGAACCTGATCCGCAGAAGAGAACTTTGGACGCATCATGAGGCGCGATGGCCTTCAGCCGTTCCGCCAGCTCAGCCGCCTTCTCGTGGGTCTTGCCGCTGAATACGTGAGTGAAGGGGAGCTGACCCAATTGCTCTGTGGCCGCGTCGATCAGTTCCTGCTCGGAATAGCCAAGCGCCGTGCACCACAGGCCGGCCATGCCCTCAATATAGTCATTCCCATCCGTGTCCCAGACGCGAATGCCTTCGCCGCGGTCCAGGATCAGCGGACCTGTTTTGCGGAAGGCATCCAGATTTGTATAGGGGTGGATGACGGTTTCGATATCGCGGATGGCGGCATTGCTGAGCGTGGACATGAAATAGGGGTCCTGTCGGTTAAGGGTCGTATTGGTGGTGTAGCAGAAGCGAGGCTTATGAGAAATCCGGCGGCGCGCGAAAGCGGCCAACCAGCTCTTCAATCATGCCTGCTACTGCAATAGGTGTCTTGTCTTCTAGATAGGGACCGATGATCTG
>NZQM01000255.1 GCA_002695905.1 Parvibaculum sp. | reverse complement strand
TATCGCTCCGCAGAGGATATACTCGAAGCAGTAAAGCCTCTCCTAAAGAAATATGAATGCGACCTAACACTCAGCGATGACATCGTCGCTGTAGGTGGTAGAGTCTACGTAAAAGCAACTGCGATGTTGTGTGACACCGATGTTATAGCAGAGGTAAGCGCATTCGCTAGAGAAGCCGAGACAAAGAAGGGTATGGACGATGCACAGATCACTGGATCCGCTAGTTCATATGCTCGTAAGTACGCACTCAACGGTCTCTTCTGTATCGATGATACAAAAGATCCGGATGCTACCAACACTCACGGTAAATCAGAAAAGATAAAATCTTACAAAGATATACAAATTACTAAACCAAAAACTAAAGAAGACTTGTTTTAATTATGAACCAATACGATAATAATAACCGCGGAGTTCTATTCAAGAATGACCGCAAGGAAAAAGAAACTCACCCGGACTTCCGTGGNAACATAGAAGTAGACGGCAAGGAGTACTACATCAAGGGATGGAAGAAGGTATCCTCAAAGGACGTACCATTCATCTCTTTAGCAGTTGATCTAAAGGAAGCNACNAAGCCTAANGCNCCGGCNCCGGTTGANGTTAACGACAACGATCCGTTCTAAATGACGGAGTTCGACAANGAGTGGTGGGATAAATTCCGATACGAAGAAGTAAAGGAAATCCTTGAACTCACTGGCAATAAGAACTCGGACTACACGGGTGGAGACAAGTGCTCCAACCCGTTCGAGAACTTCGACGGCAGTACTGAGTTCGGGATTGATCCACTCGTCGGCCTATCCCTCCGGATGCAAGATAAGTTCCAAAGACTTAAGGCATTCACCCGAGACGGACGGCTNTCAGTAAATTCTGATGGCGATAAACCTCGTGATATATTTCGAGATCTAATTGGTTACTCGTTGATAGCCATAGGGATGCTCGANCGCTCTAAAAAATAACAGTAGGGTNTGGTAGAATCTTNCNTCCACAATGACGTGGAAGGAAGTCTATCATCCTATATAAATTAAAACCATTATGTTAAACACAATACACGAAGCAACTGAAGTATCACTCAATGCNTACAANGCAATAGAAACAAANGAAATNGGNANANAAAACCNAGATCGTTTTAGATTCCTCGGACAGTGTTTAAGAAGTTTGACTAAGCAACTCGAAGAAGAGAATGATAGACTTAGCCGAACCGAATAACAGAGAAGCCGAAGANAAATTAATATCGTGCCTATGTATCGAAGGGGATTCCCAAGCATACGATGGCATTGCCTCCCATATAAATGGAGAGGATTTTTACTACTTAAGTAATAGGTTATTGTTTCAATCAATAGCTCACTTAAGCGAAACACAAACACCGATAGATGAGGTATCCATTATGGAGCATCTCAAATCNATCGAGTGCCTTGAAGAAGTTAANGGGGTCAGTGGTATTATGGAAGTGCTNGGACGTTCATCGTCGGGACTTCAAATGAAATACTATANTGACTTAGTACTAGAGAAGTCAAAGCTACGAACACTAAGAAGAACATACCTAATGGGTGCAGAGAATGCATCTACCGAAACTGCCAAGTCCGACGCAATCAAAGCGGATGTGGACGATCAGCTCGGCAAGGTGATGGAAGTCATAGACCAAAGCCAATCCATTAAGGATTCGGCCAATGANTTAAAAGAGGNCTTCACTCAAATGCTCAANGGTGAGTTCACCAATGACGTAGTCCGGACTCATCTACCTCAGCTCGACAGTATGTTGGGTAGTGGTGGTATCGGGGCCGGAGAAGTACTAACGCTGTCAGCTCCCACGTCTTGTGGTAAGTCAGCACTAGCATTATTCATAGCCTTGAAGGCTGTCCGTAGTGACGCTGTACCTACCCTTATATTCTCTTTGGAGATGCCACAGAAGCAGATCACCAAACGTATGGTGCAATGCGTTTCTGGACGCAATGTGAGGCAGATACAAGAGCGTGTGATATCTGATGCTAATATGCAAAAGGTTAATGATGCAATAGATGAGATAAGTAACTTGCCTATATACACCGCACACACAGCCAACAGCCCGCAAGATATGGTCAGCCAAACAAGAACCTTCGTTAAGAAGCACGGGGTAAAGCTAGTACTTATTGATTACTTGCAGTTAATACCGTGGTCACGTAAGGCTAACAGTAAGGCCGAGGGTATAGCTGATATATCTCACAAGATAAAACAGATGGCCCTTGAACTAAACATAAGTGTCATACTTCTATCACAAGTAAACAGAGAGGGAGCTAAGAGAGAGACCGGCCTTAGCTTATATGACCTCAAGGATTCCGGTGACATCGAGAACGATGCAGACATTGTTCTTTTACTATGGCCCAAGAACGGGGACATCGAGGGTGCTAAATCCTCTGACTCCAAGGGCCCTTACACAGATCTCCAATACACCATAGCTAAGAACCGTGAAGGTGAGCGTGGTGTAGGCGGGTATCTTAAATTCTATCACTGCCTAGGCAGATTCCAATAACAATTATGAACTCAAGATATATATTAAATTACGTTGCTCAAATGTTTGAGGTAGATCCTACCCACGTACAGCAACAAGGCAGAGGCAGACGATCAGTAGCAAAAGCTAGGGACGTTTACTTCTACTTACTAGAAGAAACCGGCAAGAGCCACCACGAGATAGCAAAGATAGGAGGCCGGGAACGGTCAAGTGTCACGTGTGCTATCAAAAGAACTAAGGAAGCTATGAAGAAAGAAAAGCTACTCAACAAGCGAATCGAATCCTTGTTAGATATAGTTTTGACTACAACAATTAACGAGCCCTCATATAGATGACGGAGCCGGAAATTGCAGAAGGTCTTATGAAGGCTTACCCCAAGATGGGTAAGCTTATTAAGGCTGACGATGAACACTCACCATATGACTACGAGAACAACAGCTACTTGTTTGAATTCAAATCAAGGAAGGACAGTTGGAATCCTTGGATCATAGAGCAATTAAAGGTTGACACCAATATAAATATAGCCGAGAGTCTAAAGAAAGATTTCCTTTTCCTTATAGAAAACAACGGGACAGCATACGTCTGGAACATATCTCACTTAATAAGAAACCAATATGACTTTCAATTCCATCAGAAAAAAGTTCCTAGTGCTACGGAACTTACTGACAACCCTCACCGAAACGGAGTGATGATTACTAAACCAGTAGGATTCGTGTACGTCGAGGACGCAGAGGTAGTAGATTTAACTGGTTAGGTTCAGTTATGTTATAGTTATGTACTGTGTGTTGTACGTATGAATGGTTAAAGCCCAGTCCTTTTTTTCTGAATTTTTAAAGGGCTGGGTTTTTTTATAAGTTCAACAACTCACGTATGTCTACCGGACGTTCGTCTTTATCCGTCAACTTTCTGTACCTTTTTCTTTTTTGTGACTCAACACCCGGTCCGTATCTGTAGTACCATAGATCCGAGAATGGAGCTAATGTATATATTCTATCCGGATCCGCCATAGTTTTTTCATTTACTATCGCTAGCATTTGACCCATAATATCAAACGGAAGTTGAATAGCTACCGGACTTACGTAACTTAAAGCAAACTCCGTTGGATCTCTTTGAAACTGGTATGAATTATATTTACTTATACCAAATATCCTAGCTACACTATTGAAAACATAATCGTTTTTGTACATATCACGTCCGGACAACAAGTCTTTCAATGCATCAATAGGAATACCGATTAACAAAAAGAACATTAGCAATGCACCTAAATCTTTAGCAGCTATTGCTCTCTCTCCGACAGTTGATTCTTTATTAGTCATTACACTAATGTATCTCTGAAAAACAAAATTGGTTTGCTTGACTATAAATGTTTTCATTAAAAATAAAGTCCTTGCATCCGGGTGCTTCTTTACAAAAGTGGGTAACTCTAATTCAGATATAGGTTGTGTCTCGGACAACTTGGTAAACAAAAACAATCTAACTTCCGGAGACTTAGGGGTGTTATTACGCAAATCATATATAACCTTATCCTTATAGCTAGGCATACGGAAATCTAATTCAGCTAACAATTTTTTGTAAGCACCACTACTCTTGGGTTTCATTGCTGCACGCCTATATCTATTATAGTTAGTCGTAAGGGTAGTCTCCTTTATAAACTGATCCATTCTTTTAAACCCAGTAAGCTTTAAGCCCTTGTCTACAAGCTTACGTATACTACCAGTGTCCGGATCGTATTCAGCCGAAAACATTTCCTTGTCAACACCTATATCTTTTAACGTAACTTTAGTACCAAGCATCGCTTGTATTACTGGCCGTATTCCGTTTTCTAATGTAGCAAATGCTAGCTCATAGGCATTTGACAATGCACTAGTCGGTTCAAGCATCAATGCTCCGTATGCAAATGAATTCAATCCACCCAAGAAATCATTACCGGTACTAACAGTAGGTGCCAACATTGTTGTAATAACATTCGGGGCCTCAATAAATAATTTTTGTTGATCAACTTTCGGGTCTTGTACTAACTCTACCAATGTTTGACCGAAGGTACCTATCGGTAATCCACGGTTAATTAAGTCTTGCAGTTTCTCTATATTAAAATCAAGCCCACCACTGTTACCTAAAAGTCTAGTAGTCTCGATATCACGATAAGATGAATCAACATATTTTTTAAATGATTCTGATGGAGAGAAGTAAAAAGGCATAGCCTCTTCATCTATGAAGTCCACCTTACGTTGCTCCTCCTTACTTAGTATACTCCTAGTCTTGTTAAATCTTTGGGATAAAATATACTGGTTAAACACATAGGCCGCGTATGGTGTGTCTATATTTATAAGTGACTCACCCTTTTCCCCTCGATCAACATTTAGTTTTTCAACATAGGATTTAAAATCAGTGGTAATATTCTTGCCCAAAAATCTTAAATAGGATTCCATATCCTTAACAAACCTAGGGAAGTACTCGAACCTATAACTATTCTTTCCTTGAGATTTATTTTCATTATAAATGGTATCAAATATAGGCTTGATAGTTAACTGGTATTCATTAAACAAACCATACTTAGATAGAAGTCTATCTCTCTCAGCTATAATAGCTTGAGATTCAGTTGTTTGTATTTGCTCCTTAGTAGGACTGTACATCAAGTGACGCTCTAGCTTTGCTAAATCTTTTTTATCAGTAATAGCATTAAGTTTTTTAAAGAAAGGCTGGCCTAGTTTTTTGGCATCTAGACTCTTAGTCATTATGGCTTGTTGCCACTGCTGCATTATTTCGTAAAGCTTAGGACTAATTTCTTGTAGTATCCTAGATGGAGTATAGAAGAAGTCCTTTAAGCCTTGTACCCCGAGTATCTTCTTTTTTCTTTTAAGCAGTGCATCAACGTCTTCACCGGTAGGGTTAGCAATATCATCAGCTGTTAAATCATCCTTGCCTTCAGCCCTATTTGCTACCAATTGTGCTGCGGCTGTCTGAGCTTGGTACGGAACCTTAGCTTCCGGATCCGCACTTCTTATTAGTGAAGCTGTATCTCTTATAAGTAAAGCAACCTCATCATTGGTTTGTATATCACCCTTTAAGGCACGTACTATAGTCGAGTGAACCGCACGCAGTAATGACTTAACGAGATCGAATGCCTTGCCTTCCAGCATAGTTGACTCAGTAGTGCGGCCATATAAAAGTTGCTGAGTAATAAACCTAGCGTATTCAGCTCCGGCATTAGTCGCATCTAACTGTTCTCCGTATACTTCATCTAACCTATCTCTTTGTTCCGGAGTAAGGGCTTGGCCAATACGCTCCATAGTTTTAATAAACGCTTCCTTTGGACCCAAGTCCTTGGACTTACGATTAATAACTTGGTGCATTGCTGCGTGAATTACTTCTTCACGGAGTGCAGCCTCGGCTCCCTTTTTACCTCGAGCTGACAACAACACCGGATTGTATTCAATGGTCATCGTCTCGTAGTTGTACTGAGCATCCCGGCCCTTTACTAAGTTGGTTGACTCAACAATAGGTATGTTAAGTTTACTCGAAAGGTTTTTAATTTTGTTAACAACGGATCCAATAACTTGTAACTGCTTTGGAGTTAAGTTGTTAGCAGTAGATGCAGCTACAGCGAACGGTAACTTTCTTTTAACCATTGACTGAACAACATCTTGTGATTCCGAAACCATTGCTTGGACAGCCGGATCCGCTTTGTTTGATTCTAACTGAAGTAAATCTTTGATGTTTACAACGTCAGTAAATCCACCAATGCCCTTGCCTTTTATGAGCTTAGGGTATGCTGAGTGCTCAGAAACACCCAAGTTACTTGCGTCAGTAAAGCCCTCTTGTCCTTGTTCAAAATCAACAGCGGCCACGACATCACCAAACTTAGAATCCTTAAACTTAGGATCAACAAACATATCAACCATCTTTGATATATCCGGGAACCCTTCTTTAACTAATCCTTTAGCACCTAACTTTGCATCAACTTTTATAAACTGATCACCTCTGATCGCAAATGTACTTCCCTTTAGAGCTTTATTAAAATCCTCTACACTTTTAAATTCTTTTGCAAACAAAGGACGAGCATCTGACTTTTCTCCTATCTTATTTAAAGCCCTAAGACGCATATCATTGACTACCTCCAAGAATCTTTTCTTGGTAATCTTTTTTCTTTTAATAGCGTACTTAACTTCTGCCACATACGCTTTAAGAAAAGTTTCATTAGCCCTTAAGTTGTCATAACCGAATAAAGAAATAACACCAATGCCCGACGAAGTGTTAATTCTGTTATTGAAATTATTGAAATTCATATTGTTAGAGAATGCCCAGCCAGCGTTACGCTTTCTATTGTCGGGAATAAAAGCATAGCCCGGGCCACCAAGTAACTCTATCTTTATACCACTGTTCTTATTTAATCCAGTGTATGTTCCGACCTTCATACGGTCCGCAAAGAATGTAAATACCTTAACACCTTTCAAGGAGCTCCGAGTAATTGGCTTTACGTTCCCGAACTTAATAGCTTTAGAAGCACCTACTACTGGTGCATTATCGAGGACATCACCATCAATGATAGTGTCAGCAACAGAACCGTGTTCCCCTTCGGCATCACTTTCAATCTGGGAGTCAGTAAAAGTAGATGCACCTACTGTGTCCATAGCTGAGTTCAAAAGTAAATCCGGATCTTGTTTTCCAGTAACTGATTCAGTAGATGGATCCTCACCTCTTATTAGATAGTCCATACCGAATGGTGTATCCGGTAAAAATACAAAGCCACTAGAATCCCTTAAGTTTCTGACTAAAGCTTTATCATCATTGTCGTAATCTTTTACTTCTCTTACTTTAGATGTAGCCCTTTGTGATAAATCACTTTGAACATTGCTGGGATAATTAGCACGTGAATCTTTTTTCTGTTCTTCAATAGCCGGATCCGGGGTATCTTTATATTTTTGACTAGCTTCCTTAGCACTCTTAGCTGTAACATATCTTGTCACTGGTTGAAACTCAGCACTAGGTTTGCCCACTGCTTTTGTAGAACCACGAACAGATGTTTTTACTCTAGTTTTTATTTCATACAATTTTTCTCCATCCGGAACTAACTTAGTAACCTTTCCAGATTCTTCTATAATCCTACCGTCACCTCTGTTTGTAGTAGCATTTGAGACTTCTATAGGAGAAGCACCCACCGTAGGAGAACGAACTCCGGCCGCAGAAACTTGAGGAACTGTTTCCATATAAGCAGCATCCTCTAGCCTCATATCTATTTCACTGTCATAGTCTTGTTCGGACGTAGGTTCGTACCCACGCTTTCTAACGTAAGGGTTAACAGTAGCTAGTGCATCGAACGAACGCTTATCTAACTCTCTTAACTTAGCGTATAGTTCTTTACGACGCTTAGGTTTGTAAGGAGCATCCTTCGTTGCTTGCTCTTGAGCTCTCCTTACTTTAAATTCATTTATTATATCTAGCTGAGACGCACCCACCGTCGGGTCTTGTCCTCTCTGTTGCTTAGATACCTCTTCTAGTGCACGCAAGCCCTCTTGTATAATAGCCTCATCTGCTGTGCCAGTAGGGTCAGCTAACGCAAGTATACCCTCGTCTACAGTAGCTTGGTTCAGTTGACCGGTCGGATCCGATAGGGCCTCGATGCCTTGTCTCAGTACTTCC
>NZQM01000254.1 GCA_002695905.1 Parvibaculum sp. | reverse complement strand
GAGACTATGCTCACGCAGTATCTCAAAGGCTCTCTCACTATCTACGTTCCACTTGTACTCACTTACTGAGGATAACCTCTCTAGGTAGTTCTGAATGTACTTGACTAGGTCAGTATCATTGCTATCAATCGCATTACCTAGGTGTAATGTCAATACGTTTCCGTGGATGTCCTCATCGTTGAGGATGATGTTTGTTAATTCAAAATTTCTCATTTTACTTAATTTAATTGGTTTCTACCCCCAATACCCCACATCATTGACGATGTGAGGCGATAGGGGTTCACTCGGGTGAACCTACTTTACTGCGACCTTCTTAGGTGCTTTCTTAGGTGCTTTGTCACTAGCAGACTGCAATCCTTGAAGCACTAGAGCCTTGAAAGTGTCAATAGATTTGATGATTGCTTGAGCCTCGTTCTTAGTCTTGATTGCACCATTGCTAGTCAAGTCTACACGAACATCGTGTACAATTTGGTCAATAGTCAATTTCAGTTGAAACATACCCTTTGATGTCTCCTTTGCTTGTACTTTTGCTTCTCCACCTTTGGCTTTAGCATTTCCAACTTCTTTGATGAACTTGATGTAGTTCTTCTTACTGCGTGATACTGAATCACCTTGAGCCTCTAATTGCTCACATCCCTTCAAGAATCGCTTTTGGTCGGCTTTGCTAGAGTTAGCAATCTTGATATACTCAGTGTAACCCCCGAATGACATCCCTAGAACCTTGTCAACGAACTCCTTCTTAGTAATCTTGGTCACCTCTAGCTTCTTTAACTCCGCAGTAAACTTAGGGCTTTTGTAGAAGTCATCAATCTTCTTGATTGCTTGTGCAGTTAGGCAAGTGTTCTCAAAACTCTTTACCGCTGCTTTTTTGCGTTCTTGATCTGATTGCTTCTCAAAAGATAGAGCCTCTTCTAATGCTTTGTACTGAGTCGTAGCCTTTACCATTTTTGTAATTCCTTTTAAATTTTTCATTTTGTGTTTGATGGTTATGGACATCACCCGTTAATTAATTATTAATTGATTATTATTTGATGAGGGTAGTGCAATAACCGTACCAAACTCCTCTCACCACCAAAACCCCCCTAGTTTCCTAGCGAGGCGGTGGTTCACTCGGGTGAACTTTATTCTACCATTGCTTTGTATCTCTTTATTGCCTTTATAATTGATTTTTCATCCTTGTATATGTAGATTGCTTGTTGTATAGATACATGGCTTCTTATGTCGGTTTTAATATAGTCTATATTTACAAGGCTACCATTTTCATAGTGATAACATTTTGTAAAGAATACCATTCCGTTGTTAAACCTTACCTCATCTAAATTTACATTTTGTTGGCTTTTTGTGATAGTCATAATGTTTATTATTTATTGGTTTCTACCACCAAAACCCCCCTATTCTCATAGGGAGGCGATGGTTCACTCGGGTGAACCTAGTGATTCAACCAATATGTTGTCGCACTTGCATTGCAGTAAGCCGTATGGTCACTATGTACATCAGTCCAACCTCTAGATAGGCTCTTGCAGAACTTTGAGTAACTGAATACCTTAATGCCTTCTCCCGAGTTTTCCATATACTCTACACAACACTCATATGCTAGTTTCTTATTAGTGAATACTCCAATGTTACCATCTTGATTCCCTTGTACAATGTATACCTTCTTTGAATTGCTCATAATGTTTATTTATTAAATGATTATTATTTGATTAGGGATACTGCAAAAGCTATGCCAAAGATTCAATCCTCTGTATCCTTTGCCTATACTATGATACAGAAGGCTTTACATTTGAGCAATGCTCTAGGAATTGTTTAGAGGGTACTAAATCGGGTGAGGGGTTATCCCTTCCCTCTCTATGTCCCCCATAGTATAAGGGGTATAGGGGGTAGGGGATAGGGGAAGGTCAAAGGAACAAGGGATGTAGCAAGGACACTAGACGTAGCAGGGGATGTAGCGTATGGTTCACGCAGGTGAACCTAGGAAAACGCCAAAAAATCCCACCAAGCCTAGCCAATCGCATAGGGGGGTAGGTCAAATATATCCGTTTCCGTAGAGGGGGTACAGCACGTGTAGCCATATAGAACCCAAACACTATAGGCATCTGAAAAAATTTTGTACCTTTGTTAAAAAAGGAACTATGATGGACAAGATGAACAGGGACCCAAAGACATCAAACTATGTTGACGGTCTAAGTATAAAGCAGGGTCGTTTGATTAATGAGCGTCCGGATGGAATGACAGGAATTCAGGAGGCAGCTAACCTTCGAAGAATGAAAAAGATTTCATATAAAGAGCAGATGATCGCCAATGGAATTGAGCGAGCAGAGATGAATAAAGAGATGAGAAAGATGTTCTAATATATTTTGATTTGATGATTGATGATTAAGGCCCTCCTAGTTGAGGGTCTTTTTTTGTATATATATATTAAATATTAGTGTTGATATTTTACTATTAGTGTCGATTATTTATAGTTTAGTGTCGATTTAGTGTCGATATTAATAAGCTAACTAACTGATAATCAATAGTAGTGTCGAAAATGTCGATTTCAAAAACGATTTGACCACAAGAAAAAGTTACACGTTAAAAGGGAAATAGAGAGAGAGATAGGGAAAGAAAAGATTCGGCATTGTGACATACCAATATTTTGTTATCTTTGTGGCAAACATTTAAATCAAATCATATGAGTAGTAATCAGTTGGGGTTTACACCCAAGAACTTGGACTTCGGATCAGAGGGACAAAAGAAATTAATCAGAGGTATAACAAAGATGGCTAACGCTGTGAAGAGCACGTTGGGTCCTAGTGGTAACACTGTGCTCATTGAGTCACCTCATCACACACACGGGATAACAGTAACCAAGGATGGTGTAACTGTTGCTAAGAGTATTGACCTATTGGACCCGGTAGAGAACTTAGCTGTACGTATGATGCGTGAGGCTGCAGACAGGACCGCCACGAGTGCGGGTGATGGTACAACTACCTCAATAGTATTGACAGAGGCATTAGTTACAAATGGTATTAGTATGTTAAACGACAACCCTGACGTGAGTCGTGTTGATGTGTTCAGGCATATGGTATCAATGACTGATGATGTTGTTGCTAGCCTGAAGAAGAAGAGTAAGAAGGTTACCAAGCAGAGGCTGCTTGATGTGGCTACCATCTCTGCAAACAATGACAGGGAGATAGGAAAGATTATTGCGGGAGTCCACACTGAGGTGGGGGAGAATGGGATAGTGACGGTGGAGAAGTCAATGACGAGTGAGACATACTCAGAGGTGACTAACGGTGTAAAGGTTGACCGAGGGTATACCTCTCCGATGTTTATAAACAACCACAAGCGTGATGAGTGTATAATGGAGGACGTATATATCTTGGTTAGTGACGCTGAGATATCAAACATCCTACAGATCGAGAACGTATTGAAACCAATCATACAGGGTGGGAAGAAGCTGCTTATTGTGGCACCTGCTAGCACTAATGTTGTAAACACATTGGCTGCGAATGTTATGAAAAGTAAATTGAGTATGTGTAATATAGCACCGCCCAACTTCGGGTACAAGCAGCACGAGCTGATGCAGGACATTGCATTGAGTGTTGGGGCCACATACTTCTCAGAGAAGACAGGGGATGACTTGAGTCTAATTAACTTTAGCGATTTGGGTCACGCTTCCAAGGTGATAGTTGGGAGGGACTCAACGGTCATCCTCAAGGATGATGACAGTAACAACGCTGAGATACAGGAGCGTGTTGCTGAGCTGTGGGTACAGCACGACAACAACCCACACAAGCAGGAGAAGGAGTTTATCCTTACAAGGATAGCATCCTTGACCGGAGGCATCGGTGTGATATATGTTGGTGGTAACACTGACCTAGAGCAGAAGGAGCTGTTCGATAGGGTTGATGATGCGGTGTGTGCTGTGCGATCAGCTATGGAGGAGGGTATCCTTCCGGGGTCAGGGGTAGCACTACACGATGAGTGTGAGCGACTGCTGTCTGATAAGGCTGTTGATATTTCAGGTTCGAAAAAAATTGCTTACGCAATTTTAAGCTGTGCCCTGCTATCACCTATGACGCAGATATTCAACAACGCAGGTCTTACCCACGAGACGGTGGACACTGACAAGGTTGGAGGCTCAATGGGATACAATGTTAAGACGGGTGAGTTTGGGGACCTGTATAAGATGGGTGTTATTGACCCGGTGAAGGTTACACGTACAGCACTGCAGAACGCAGTAAGTGTTGCGGTGACGATGTTATCAACTGACGCTATTGTTACAATGGCGAGAACATATGAGGCACAATGAGAGAGAGTATAATTAAGAAGCTTATGGATGCATATCCAAATGACGCTGACCTAGGAGCAAGTNTNCGTGAGCTGTATAAGAAGNGGNTGTATAATCGCAANACNNTNCTACGCTATGCGTTATGGGGNNGNNTGTTCTACCTAGNNGTNNTAGNANNANTNTTATTGTTNGTGTTATTAAATANATATTAGTATGAGACCTATAGGAAAGAATATAGTTATTGAGACCATTGATGAGGAGGTAAAGACCTCATCGGGTCTATTGCTATCTGCAGAGGATGCGGGTAGCTTTAGGTATAAGAAGGGCAAGGTTGTAAAGCCGGGTAGTGACGTATCAGTTATCGGTGAGGGTGATATGATATACTACGACAAGAGGTCGGGGTATACTATGATCATTAACGATAAGCCGTACACCATCATTCAGGAGCGTGACGTGGTAGTGGTTATTTAATTTTATTATCTTTGTAGATATGTTAAAGCCAAAAAAGAAAAAACCAACTGCAGGTAGAGATGTGCCTCTTCCAACAACACTTCCTAAACACCTTATTCCTTATGACACAAACAATGATGGTGTTATTTCTGAAAAAGAAAATTTACAATACAGAACAGATATGATGTATAAAAAACTTGAGCAGCAGGCACAGGCTAAGGAAGCACGAGAGAAAAAAAACAAAAGAAATAAAAGGAAAAAAACTAACAATAAAAGCAATGGGTCAAGTGCTCTTATTGTAATAAAATAGCAACACTATTTGTGACGCTGCTGTCTTATAGATGCATTCATATCCTTGATAAAGTTTCTATATACCTTATCTGAATATTTTACATTACGTTTGAACATAGGATTCTTAGATGGTGAGGTAGGTATCTCTTCACCATTTAGTTTCTTGTACAGCGAGTCAATCATTCGCTTAGTCTTATACGAGAGTGTGTATAGTGCCTTTCGTTTTCCCATATTCCTTCTGAATACCTCGATCCATTTATCACGCCTTAGCCTGTCGAAGCGTGTCACATCCCAACTTAGTAGCTCGTTAAACTCTTGGAACTTATCCTTAGAGAAGTAATCCTCTGTGTAGAGGAATAGTAACATATCAAGGTCTGCTTGTGTGAGTCCATACTTAGACTTGATGAACTGACGTATGACCCTCCAATACTTTAGGTAATCTGATTTCATTAAATTTTAATTTTGTAAATTTGTGTAAATATAAAAAAGTTATGGCAAAGGATTATAATAGCTACACATTCAAAAATAAAGCAGTTGACAATATTCAGTCAAGGACTAATACTGCTAACGACCCGGATGATGAAAAGAGAAAACAAAGAAAAAAGAACCGTGCCACCGACAGGGAAGATAAAAGAAAGAGAAAGGCTGAAATAAAAAGACAATCTACTAAGACTATGAGCGGTCTTAAGGCCGAGGGTACTTATGATGTAGACGTATCGGGAGAAAGAAAGGTAAAGAAGAAAGTTGCCAAGATTCAAAAAAAGATTGATAAAGTTTCTGCTGAAAAAGACGCAAGACAAAAGAAGGCTGTTAAGGCAGGAAAAAGAACAGAGACTCGAAAGAATCAACTTCTTCAAAAACAAGTCGATGCTAAACGAGTAATAAAAGGAAAAACAGGAAGTTCCGGAAAAAACACTAGAACTAAAAAAACTAAAGATGATGATGGTGGAAAATCATCAAAGTCTAATTATACACGTAAAAGTAAAACAAAAGAGTCTAAGAATCCTAAAATACCTAAAGCAAAATATAAACCTATAAGAAGGGGTATACAAATAGGAGACGGAGGTAAGCGAAGAAACAATAATGCTTCTTCAAAAGATAAGTTTTTTGGTATAAATAAAAAGATAAGATAACAATGGCTAAGAGCGGTAGAGTGAAGAAGGGAAATAAGATTTGTCCTGCAGGTATTGCGTGGGCAAAGAGAACCTTTGACACCTATCCATCAGCATATGCTAATATGGCTGCTAGTAAATATTGCAAAGACCCTAACTACGCAAAGAAATCTAAGAAGTAATGGGCGAGCTTAAGAAGTGGCGAGATGAGAAGTGGGTTCGTATAGGAACTGACGGATCAATCAAGGGGGCTTGTGGTACAAGCAAGAACAAAAAGAACCCCGATAGGTGCTTACCATTGAAGAAGGCTCAGAGTATGACCAAGGAAGAGCGTGCTAAAACAGCACAGAAGAAAAAGAGATTTGGTCGCAAAGGTCAGCAGGTGGTGTCGAACACTCCTGCAGGCAAGGTTACAAAACAATACACCAAAAGATAATGCCTGATAAAAATAAAAAGATAACAAATAAGGAGAAGAACGACATAGCGTTCCGTAATGCGGTTGTTGACAGACTATCTAGCCTAGAGAATAGAACCCCTAAAAAGCCAAAGAAAAAAAGAAAGAGAATAAGCATAAAGGGCTTAAAAGGATTACAGGGATTACAGAGGCTTTAATTCATAGATATGGCACAGAAGAGTAAGATGAAATGTAACAGGGTTACTGCATCAGACAGGCCCGGTAAAAAAAGAATGGTGAAAGCCTGTGAGGGTGGCAAGGAGAAACTTATTCACTTTGGTGCTAAGGGCTATGGCCACAACTATTCTGCTGCAGCACGTAAGTCATTCAAGGCTCGGCACAAGTGCGGTACTGCAAAGTCAAAGTTGACTGCACGTTATTGGTCGTGTAAGAATCTATGGGCAGGTAAGGGTGGTTCAACCAAGAGCTCACCAAAAAATCGCCAAGGAAAATATTAGTATATTTGTAAAAACAATTTAACAATGAAACAAGGATACAACGCAAGACTCGATGAGTCATTAGGAGCAAAGCACGGAAAGAAGTCTCAGTCAATGAAGTCTCGTAGAGATGAGTCTAAGGCAATGTCTAAGAAAGATTACGGTCACGCTTACGGTGGAGACCACTCAATGTCTTACGAGCACAAGTGCATCAAGGACGGAAAAGTTAAGGAGCACTTAGGGGCACTAATCCGTAAGTAATGCCTTACAATAGAGACTTTCCATTATCACCTACATTTGGTAATGATAAACCTAAGAAGAAAAGAAAGGTTGAGAAGGGAACATATGGTTTCGGTATAGATGGCAAAGAAGTTGAGGTTGAAGGTAAGATGATTACCAAGAGAAGTGGTAAGAAAAAATTTAAACCTAAAAGCAGAAAGGATAAAAAAATGTTTAGGGTTATAGATAGGAACAAAAGAAAAAATAAAACGTAACTATGGGCAAGGCTTTAGTATGGTTAGGTAATAAAATCATTGCATTTGGATTGCGGTGTAAGATAACTTGGAACAAGTTTATTAGTAAGTTAATTTTTAAAAACGTATAGCAATGGCATATAAAAGAGATTTATCGAAACCACTATCACCTACATATGGTGATGAGAAGAAGCCTAAGAAGAAAAAAGAATATGTCTATAAATCAGATTACGATAAAAAGGTAGAAAGAGAAACGAAAAAATACGGGACACTTGTAAAACAAAAAGATACATACTCAAGAAAAGGAAAAAACAAACAGAAACGAAAGTATGTATCCGATGATTATGTTACAAAGATAAAGCAGGTAGAAGGAAAGACAGATAATCCAACTATAAAAAGAAGAAAAAAAAGGTAAAATAATAGCAATGTCATACAAGCAGAGACCAACTTTCAATCAGCCGAGCCGAGGACTAGGTGATAGTGTAGAGAAATTTACAAGGGCTACAGGTATAAATACTGCAGTTAAAAAAGTTTCTGAAGCACTAGGAGTTGAAGACTGTGGGTGTGATGACAGACGTGATTCTTTAAATAGGGCGTTTCCTTTTAAAAAGAAGTAAGGTATGCCAATTCAAATATCCATATCGAATGCCATTAAGGGACAGGTTATGGCAAGTGGGGGAAATCTGCTTCTTGACTTGTATCCTAATGCGGCACTAGCCTATTCATTAAGAAGGTTATCATCTTCATTTAGTGGTAGCCCTATTAGGGTTAGACGCTCAAGTGATAATGCAGAACAAGATATACCCTTTGATGGTAGTGGTGATTTAGACACAGCAAATCTACTTGCTTTTGTTGGTTCTAATGATGGCTTTATATGTGATTGGTATGATCAAAGTGGAAACAGTAATAATGCATTCTCCAATAGTGCAGCCAATCAAGCTAAGATTGTTTCATCGGGAGTTGTTGAAACTGATAATACAAATGGCAAACCTACATCTGTGTGGGCAAGTGATAAATATGATTTAACAAATAACGTACTTACAACTTTAGAGTATTATAATATAGTTAAAATCAGAAGACCAAATAGAAATACAAATACTATTATAACAATAGCATCAAACACTACTGCACCTCGTATACTTACTTGGTCTCCTAATGGTTCGGGTAATACATATGTATCTAATATGGATAGTCAAGTTAGTTTTGGCTCTTCAGTATTACAGAGTGGTTATATTCTTGATACGTACAGACAGCCGGATGGAGAGATGTTTTTATTCAGAAATAATGCTCAGCAAGGTGGAACACCAAACACAACAAGCGTAGGTTCTACTTTAAATAGATTTGGGTCAAGAGGTGCTCAATTTACAACGGGAGAGTACCAAGAGTGTATATTATGGAATGACAACACTTATAATGATAGAGCTGCTATATACGATGATTTAGATACATATTACCAATAACTTATGGAAGTATTAGGATATAAATATACACTTGAATCAGAGGCAATACAAGCACGAAAAGAATGTGCTGATTACTATGGACTTCCTACTTCTCCCGATAATATAACTATTTATTGGGTGGATTACTTTGAAGCAGTAGATAACACTCCTGTTTTTTGGTACATTGTATTTGACGAAAGTGTAAGAGCAATACTCGGAAACCCTACAACATTTGATGTAGATGGTAATTCTGTTAAAAAATAATACCTCTACAACTCTCAACTAAGTATTTATACATATAAAAAAATAATGCTATCTTTGTAGATATACAAAAAGACAAAGATGGCTTACCAAAAATTACAGGCTTACAGAGCCGCAGCAGTTACTCCAAGCAACACGACAACAATCCCAAGCGTATCAGCACAAGGCGGTTCAGGCAATAATGGTTGCGTACTATACGTTGGTGTAGCAGGTGATGTAAAAGTTACCACTGCAGGAGGAGACGATGTTGTATTCACAGGTATCCTTGCGGGTAGTTTTGTACCTGTTCAAGTTATAAAAGTATTTGCAACAGGAACTACAGCAACAAACATTGTTGCGTTGTGGTAAGATTCTATTCTACCGTATCGGTGGATGTAAAAATAAATTATGAAATAATTAGCAATGGAGACGATTAGTGAGGACACAAAAATAAAACTTTCACCAAGGAACTTTATTTTTATGGCAGGGGGGATAGGAACATTTGTAAGAATGTACTTCACTCTCCAAGCTCAGATTGAGGAAGCTAAGACATTACCTGCTCAAGACCAAGAGGTAAAAGAGGCGGTAATAAAAACCTCCAATGAACTTACGTTTATTAAGGAGGAAATCACAGAGATTAAGGGACAACTTCAGATTATGGAAGAGCGTCTCTACGAACTTCAGAAATAAATTATGGCAAAGGTATGTAGATGCTGTGGTCAAGAAATCAAGAGTGATTCAAAGTACATTTGGATTCTTGATAATGGTCACGGTGGAATTATTGATGGTGTCTATCAGACAGCAGGAAAGCGTAGTCCTATTTGGGCAGACGGTACTCAGCTCTTTGAGGGTGAGTTTAATCGTGCTATAGTGAAGCGTATTGCTAAGTATTGTGATGAAAACAATATTGAGTACATAAACTTGGTTGATACTAATGAGGATGTGTCTCTATCCACAAGAGTAAAGATGGCTAACGAAGTTTATCGTGAGTCAGACAAGCCCTGTATATATGTAAGTGTACACGCAAATGGATTTACTGATGAGTCGGCAAATGGTTGGGAGGTGTTTACTTCTCCGGGAGAAACACAGTCAGATCATATAGCAACCGTACTTTACGAAGAGGTTGAGAAGGAGTTTCCTAACTACAAGATGCGTAAGGATACAAGCGATGGTGATGTAGACAAGGAGTCAAACTTCTATGTGCTTATACATACAGCTATGCCCGCTATACTATCTGAGAACTTCTTTATGACAAATGAGAGAGAGTGCAAGACGCTTCTACTTAGTGAGGAGGGAAGAGACCGAATCGCAAAGTCTCACATTGAAATGATAAATAAAATCGAGAACGAATGAAAGAAATACTAGCAAGACTATTTGGAAAAGGATCAGGAATTGTTGAGCAGGTCGGAGGAGTTGTAGACAAATTTATTAGAACCAAGGATGAGAAGGCTCAGTTCGAAAAGGAGATGACAGAAATACTTATCAATGCTGAGGCTGATATGCAAAAGAACGTCACCGAGAGGTGGAGGGCAGATATGACCTCAGACTCTTGGCTGTCAAAGAATGTTCGCCCATTGGTTTTGATGTTCTTAATTTTCTGTACGATGTTACTTATTTTTATTGATGCAGGACAGCTTGATTTTAAGGTTGAGGATAATTGGGTTAGTTTGCTTGAGATACTTTTACTTACAGTTATAGCCGCTTATTTTGGTGGAAGAACTATTGAGAAGACAAGAAAGAAATAATTCCTATCTTTGTAGGAAATAAAATTTAATATAATGAAACTTAATGAAAAAGAACTAGAGACGATCCGTGAGATGCAGGGAGAGTTTCAAAAGGCAAAACTTGCCTTAGCAGATTTAGAGCTTAACAAGCACCAACTTCTAAAGACCATTGATGTCTTGAAGGTAGACTTCGGTAAGCACGAACAAAAGCTTATAGATAAATATGGAGCCGACTCCGTTATAAATGTTCAGACGGGGGAGGTTACTGAAAACAAAAAATAAAGATGGCAAGAATAAGTACATATGAAAACTCGAGTCCTGTTCTATTAACTGATAAAGTGATAGGAACAAATGTTTCGGGAACTCCGACTAACGTCACTAAAAACTTTTTAATTAGTGACCTATTGACATTGTTTCAATCTAACATAACACTTCAGAATGTACTTGATGCAGGTAACACCGCAACACAGAGTATTGTGTTGACAGGTGCTATCACTCAGACAGGCGACTTCGGTATAACAGGTAACTTAACCCAAGCCGGTGGAGCTTTAACTTTAGGTGGAACGGTAAGAGATTTCAATGGTGCTCTTGGTAATAACGGAGAGACGCTTGTATGTAATGCAAGTGGTCAGCTTGTTTTTGGATCGGGACTTACTAATCAAAACCTTGACCAAGTTTTAGCTATAGGTAACACTGCAACCAACGATATAAACCTTACAGGTAACATCGTGCAAACAGGAAACTACATTCCTACAGGTGATATTACTCACGTGGGTGCGTACAATTTTAGCGGTGGTCAGTTTACCACAACAGCTACAGGAACAATGGTTCTTGGTGGAGCATTGACTTGCAATAGTTCAATTAGTTTAACAGGAACTGTAAAGGATTACACCGATACGTTAGGAGGAGCTAATCAGTTTCTTGTTTCAGATGCAAGCGGTCAAGTTACTTGGCAATCTACATTACCATCCCCATTGGCATCAAGTGCTTTGACTGTTATAAACTTAGCTCTTTCAAATGCTGAAGGTGTGGTTGTAACCACAGCAGCGACTGCAACAGATGTTAGAATACCTACGAATGCAGGTATAGCTTTCCCTATAGGTACTAAGGTAACAATAATACAAGAGGGAGCAGGGCAAGTAACTATTGCTCCAACAGCAGGTGTAACTGTAAATAGTGCTGTAGGGTTAAAGACCAATGCACAATTTGCTGTTGCTCACGTTGTAAAAACAGCCACAGATACTTGGTATGCATATGGCAATTTAACACCTTAATTTAATTAAATGGATATTAGAAAGATAGCAATAGGCCCTGATTACAAGGGTGGTGCTATGCATTATATTGTAGGACAGAATGTCTTAAACAATCAATATACTATACATCTTATACGTCAAGACAAGGAAGATGGTGGTATACAAATTTGGATTGAGCAAGATGATGAGGTTGTTCTATGGAAACGCTTTACAAATACAATGCCTGTATCTATTGAGTACAACATAAACTTCTAAAGTTTTATATCTCAATATGAAATCACCATTCTATTTTATAACCAAACCTTATAACGGAAGAAGATATGATAACGTCAAGTCTATTGGCGGTATTGATTTTATTACTAGCACATCAGAGGAAGATCATAAAGCATCTAATAGATATGCTGAAGTAATAGAGACACCATTAGGTTATAAGGGCCCTATTAAAAAGGGAGATACACTCCTAGTTCATCACAACGTATTTAAGTTCTATAACGATATGAAGGGTAGGCAGCAGAGTGGCAAGAGCTTTTTTAAGGATGACCTGTTCTTTATAGATGACGAGCAGTTCTTTATGTATAAGCAGGACGGAGATTGGTATTCATATGACAGGTACTGCTTTGTAAAACCTGTACCTACAT
>NZQM01000253.1 GCA_002695905.1 Parvibaculum sp. | reverse complement strand
TTTTAACTCCACAAGGTTCGATGCAAACTGGAAATGTTACTGTGCCTGGTAGTACCGGTGTTGCTGCTCGTTATGGTACTTGGCCAATGAACGATGTTTATGCTAATCCAATGAGCACTGCATACACTGCTGCTTTGATACCTCCTTTTAATGGTTCTAATATTAATGCATCTAGAGTAAAAGAAAACTTCTATATAGAAGAGATGTATCTTAGAGGCGGTTTTAACGATGCTTCTATGTCTTATGGTGTTAGAGCTTATCTAGACGAAGAAGAACCTTTACAGCAACATAGATTTAATGCTTTAATATATTCAGGTATATATAATTCTAGAACTGGTATTAATAGAACTAATGAATATGCTGTTGGAACTAATATAACTAAAGCTGCTAATCCTCAATATGGATCTATACAAAAGATATATGCTGAAGAAAACAACTTAATAGTACTACAAGAAAATAAATGTAGTAGAGCTTTGATAGATAAATCTGCTATATATAACGCTGAAGGTGGAGGTAATGTTACTACAACAAATCAAGTTATAGGTGAGATAGTTCCTTACACAGGTGAGTATGGTATAAGTAAAAACCCAGAGTCTTTTGCTATATATGCTTTTAGAAAATACTTTGTTGATAGAAATAGAAACGCAGTGTTAAGATTATCACATGATGGCATAACTGAAATATCAGAATATGGTATGCGTGATTATTTTAGAGACTCGTTTGCAGAGCTAACAGATGAGTTTGAATTTACACAAACTACTATACCTGGCGTAGGTACTAGCGCCAATGCTAATTATAACCAAAACTTGATAGGATATGCAAACACTGTTCCTAACACAGGTAACGCTGGATATTCTTTTCAGTATGGTGTAATGGGTAGTAAAATACTTGTGCAGTATAACAACACTGGTGATTATGTAGACTTAAATATTTACTTTCAAGGAATACAATATTTATCAGGTAATAACTTTATAGTTTTAAATAAAACAATAACACCTGCTGAGCAAAACAATATCACAAGTATTAAACTTGTAACATTCAATAGAAGTAGAGTGTATGGTGGTTGGGATGCATACAACAAGCAATATGTAGTTTCTATACAACCTAACGAGTCTTTTACTTATACTCAGTCAACAACTTTAGCTCAACAAACTATACCTAAGAGATCTGTAAAATATGCTACATTAGGTTTTGACGAACAAATATCTGGTTGGCCTAGTTTTTATACTTATAAACCAAGCCAAATTGGTAGTTTAAAAAGTACTTTTTATACTGTAAACTCAGACTGGTGGAACGATAATACAACCTTAATAAGACCAGGTATGTATTCTCACTACTCTACAGCCGTACCTCATAGTCAATTTTATGGCATTAACAATAAAGCTGAAGTAAGTATAATAGCTAACTCAATACCTTCACTTCAGAAAAACTTTTTAACTGTAGACTATGAAGGAGATAATGGATGGCAAGCGAGTATACTAACTTCTGATAGAACAGGTTTTGATGATAAAAGAACTTTAGCAGGTACATGGACAGGTGACTGGGTAAAAACTAGAGATTCAGGTG
The DNA here is from genome assembly GCA_002695905.1 of Parvibaculum sp. Lineage (GTDB taxonomy): Bacteria > Pseudomonadota > Alphaproteobacteria > Parvibaculales > Parvibaculaceae > Mf105b01. The sequence goes on along the minus strand of NZQM01000253.1, from coordinate 8,182 downwards.
ATCTTATATATAGCTACTTAGAAGGAGCGTATGACTCTTTAGGTAACACTGGTATAAATGCTAATCCTCAAAACCAACCTTTAGGACACGCTGGCTTTACTAGAAAAGAAAATAGATATGTAGCTAACTTAGTTAATAAAAGTACAGCGGCTGCTGGAGAAGTTATATTTGGGGATAAAATGACAGGTATAAAAGGCTTTTACATGGATGTAACATTCAGCACAGATACAACAACAGATCCAGGCGGTATGAAAGAACTTTACTCTATAGGTGTAAACTATAGCGTATCATCAGTTTAATATGAAAGAAATAGATAATCAAATCAAAAATAATCCAATAACAAAAGAAGAAGCTAAAAAACAGTTTGTAGAAAAAACAAAAGAGTTAGGGCTAAAACACGCTTTTGATTTTGAAGAAGCTTGGGAGATAGGTAAAGAACTTCAACGTAAGAAGCACTATAGAGCTAAGATGGAAGAGCTAAGTGAAAAATTACATAGTAATCCTGATTTTATTACAGGTGAAGAAGTTAAAAAGCTTAACCCGCTTAAGCACATGTTTGCAGATGGTTGCTATATAAGAGAGATATATAACCCAGCTGGCCAAATATTGTTAACTAAAATACACAAGAAAAAACATCCTTTCTTTTTAATGGAGGGTGAGATGCTTGTATTAACAGACAAAGGTATAGAAACTTTGGTAGCACCACATTATGGTATAACAGAGCCTGGTACTCAAAGAATTATTTATTCTAAAACAGGTTGTAAGTTTGTAACTGTTCATGCTACTGAAAGTACTAATATAGAAGATATTGAAAAGGAAGTTATAGCTGACAACTATAAAGATCCTGAAATAACATTAGATCAAATTAACTTAATAAAAGAAAACATATGAGTTTTATAGCGGGAGCAATATTAATTTCAGCTGGAGTAGCAGCAGCAGCAGGTGTAACTGTTAGTAGCATAAACGCTAATCAAGCTAAAAAAGAAAGATTTAAACAAGACGACATAGCATCAACACAAGAGCAGATGTTAGCAGATCTTGAAGCTAGTAGACCTGAATTTAAAAATCCATATGAGAATATGCAAAATCAATTTAAAGATTTAAATAATCCATATGCTAATTTAACTGTAGCTACAGAAGCTTTTAAAATGGAAGCAGAACAAGCTGACCAAGCTTTAGCTAATAGTTTAGACGTAATGATGGAAACAGGCCAAGCTGCAGGCGGTGCAACAGCTTTAGCTCAGGCAGCATTGCAAAGTAAAAGAGGTATAGCAGCTAGTATACAAGCTCAAGAAACACAAAACAGAAAAATGGCTGCTCAAGGTGAGGCTAATGTAGCTATGGCTAAAGCTCAAGGTGCTCAAAGAGTAGATGAGCTCAGAGCGAGAGGTGATGCTATGGAGCAACAAGACGCTATTGGTTTTCATGAAATGAAAATGGATAGAGCTGCTGGTTTAATGGAGAATGCACAACAAAATTCTAAAGATGCACAAGCTGCTAGAACTGCAGCTATAATGGGTATAGGCGATTCAATAGCAAGCGGAGCTTCAATGGTTGGAGGTGCTTATTCTAGTGGAGTAATGGGAAAGGGGTAGCCGGAAGCGGCAATAATACTTCGGTAACAGGAGATGATAGTTTCAACTTTGATTCAGATTATTCATCTGGTGGAAAGTTTTTCGGTATTTAAAAAAATTATAATATGAGTTATAGTAACCCAAAAAGAATAGTAGATAAAAGATTTGACGTAATGCTCAAAGGAGCTAGCAGAATAACTAACACGATGATGCAAGGTGTTCAGCAAATGACTAACAATGTTATAGCACAAAAAGAACAAGTTAGAAAACAGCAAGAGTTAGTAGATAATGAAATGCAAAGTATGTATAGCATGGCTAATAAGTTTGGCACTTCAGGAGATCCTTTATTAGATAATAATCTAGTTAGCTTTTGGAACGGAAAGGTTGATGAATACTTTNACGTAAAAAATAGAATGCAGGGTGGTCAAATGTCTAGACAAGAAGGCAATATGGCATTAGCTAAAATAAAAGGTTTAGTTCCTAAGTTTCAAAAAATGTTTGGTTACATAGCTCAAGAGACAGCTAGTTATGGTGAGAATTTAAAAAATAACAATGTATCTTCTACTGGTTCTATGCAGAATAAAGATATGTTAGCTACGTTTATGCAAGGTGGTGATGTTCAAATAGCTGAGCGTGGTGGAAATATATACTTCTTTAAACCGAATGATGCTGTTAAAGGGGAAGATGATTTTACACTTAGTGAGGATATGAAAACTGGCAATGCATCTATGTTGAACGGNGATGAGTTAATAGCTATGGCAAATCAAGGCACAAGTCTTTTTAATGAAAAGGTAGATATATCACAATTAACAACTACATTAGCTGAAAAAACTAGTAACCCTGATGGTCCTAGCCCTTATTTTGAAACTATAAAGCTAAGAGCAGGTAGTACAGATCCATTTAATCCAGGTCAAACTATAGAAAATATACCAGAGGGATATGAGTACGAGTATCAAACAATGATACCAGAGCAAAGAGAAAAACTTTTACTAGACATGGAAAATAGTCCTATGACTCAGACTATAATGTCAGATGATAAAAGAATGTTGTCTGTTTTTCAAGATGATATTCCTGATACTGTTGATGATAGCGGTGGTAATGGTATGTCTATACAAGAAATTTCTGCTAGATTAATTGAAGAGTCTGGGCTATCAGAAGAAGAGTGGTTGTCTTCTATGGGACTATCTAATATGAGCGAACTTGAAAACTCTTCATGGCATGAGGCACCTTCTGATTTAACACCCGAGCAAGAGACAGCTTTATCAAATGCGCAAGATCAAATAGCTAAGAGATTTATAGCAATGAAAGCTTTTAATGACAATATAGATTCTGATGGTATTGGTAAACTATTAACTAAAAACAAAATAGTTACTGAACCTGCAGATTCTGAAAGTGCTGGTGCTGAGACAATAGACTTTGATAAAGGCTTTGCTGATTCTACAATATATACTGGTACTGATGTTAAAAAGTTTAAAAGTTTAGCACCTGTAGAAGAACTTATAGATAAAGAAATTAAAGATATAACTAATAGAATAGATGCTGGAGAAGATGTTGATTTTGATGAAGAGAGAAAAAGAATATCTAAGTTAGCAAACTTTGGTGGATTAGATTTAGATGATGATTACGAATACATAGAAACAGCAGGTCAACTTCTTAGTGCAATGAAAGAAATGAGAAATATTAACGAAGAGTATTATCAGTTTAAATCTAAATATGATCAATACAAAAATAAATCTAATAATAACAAACCAACTCTATATTAATGAGTCCAAACGAACAACGATTAAGATCTTTATACGATAAAGCTGTCCAGCATTTTAGCTTGCCAGACTTTGAAAAATTTGTACAAGATATACAAAATCCTGACGTGTTAGAAAAAGTTAGAGAAGGTTTATCTCAGTATTATAATGTTCCATCTTCAGAACAAATGATGGAAGATTTATTTAATATAGTTCCTGATAAAGAAGATCTTCTCAACTCAGCTGCTGGTGATAAATTACCAGAACCAGATATGGATCTAGCTAAAACAATGTTTGAAGCTATAGATAATAAAGACGAAGAAGACGGCTTCTTGCCACCTGAAGAAATATCAATGGTTGCTGACCAAGTTGTACAACCTGTTTATAATATAAATGAAATACAGCANGATTTAGAAAATCCTTTAGTAGCTGCAGAAATAAAACATGAACAAGATAAATATGACAAGTTAAGTCCAGTAGATCAGTTTGAGTTTAGGGAACCAGAAACAGCTGCTAAATTAAAACCCTTAGTAGAAGAGTATAGACAAACGTTATCTAGTGTAGATGAGTCTGATGAAGAATATAAGAAAACTTTGCTTGCTAACTTTATAGAAGAAGATTTAAATAAACCTACATCTGGTTTTGAGACAGTAAAATTAGCAGATGCTCCAACACCAATAGAAAGACTTGATCAACTTGTAGGTACTAATACTATAGACAAACTATTTATAGATGATAAAAAGCCTTCTTGGATGTCTGATCAGGTTTATCAAGAAGTAAAACACTATAAAGAAACTGGAGAAATAAGCGATAGTGTTATAGAGAAAGCATCTGATCAATTAAAAACTCAAACACTAAACAAAGTTAAGTCAGACAAACTTAATGCGTTCTACCATGCTAATAAAGATTTAACTCAAACAGATAGAAATAAATTAACAGCTCTGCTTGCTGATCAAGTTGAAGGAGGTTTAGACTTTAAAAGTGTTATGGACTTGTCTAATAATCCTAGCTTAATGGATTTACAAGCTAAAAATATACAGCTTAGATCTAGTGATATTTCTAAAAAAATGAAGTCTATACAAGAGCAACAAGATGAGTTAGATAATAACGAACAATTTGTAGAGTTAAATAGCCAAGCAGAAGAAATACAAAAGCAGCTAGATGTAATGGACAAAAATGGAATTAGCAATGATTCTCCTGAGTCTATTAAGAAAGAGTATAATGACTTATTGACATCTTACAATGGTGTTATTGACGATTACAAAGCTAGTGGTTTATTAGATAAAAGAGAAAAGCTAGCTGAAGACATTATAGCTTGGAATAAAGAACGTGATTCTTTACTGGCAGATTCTAATGAACTAGGAGATGTATCTTTAAGCTTAGAGCTTGCTACTAAAAACTTTTCTTCTTTAGATAAAGCTATTTTAAGTATGGAACAATCGTTTCTAGGTGCTACAGTATCTACAGTTGGAACTACACTAGGAATGGTAGGTGAGGTTATAGACAAGACGATAGGTGAAGAAGACGCTACTGCTTTATCTAGTTTTTTAAATAAAGTAGAAGGCGTAGCTTTAGATTACAACGAAAGCTTGCAGCAAGAGATGGCAGTAGCAATGGCGCCTAAACCTTCAATGAGTGACGCTTGGGACGCCGGAGCTTTAAGCGGTTATCTTAGCCAAAGCTTTGCAGAAGGTATGCCTAGTATTGCTACAGTTTTAATGACTAGAGCTGGAGGCAAAATGGCGAGTCCTAATAAAAAAGCTATAAACAAAGCTTCTGGTGCTGAAAGATTTAAGCTACAAGCTAAAGCCAATGTAGCTCAAGCTAGAGCTAGTAAAATTGCTCAAGGTGTATTTTTTAATATGAGTTACGGTTTAAAAGGTTCAGAAATAAACATCGCGCAGCGTAACGCACCTAAAGCTATAGTAGAACTAGAGAAAAAGTTAGACTCTGGTTTATTAAGTCCTTTTGAAATAGCTGAAACTAAAAATCAAATAGAAGAGCTTAATAGAGTTAAAGATCTTAATATACTTCAGAAAGCAGGATCTCAATTAATCTCTGGAGCTGTAGATATGTACAGTGAGCGTATAGGTACATTAAACTATATGAAAAACTTAAACAGAATAGCAGCACCTGTAGGATCTACCATGTTTAAAAAAGCTATGTATCAAGGTTTAAATCTAGGAATTAATGTAGGCGTTGAAATCGCTGAAGAAACTGCGGCTCAAATAGGTAACAATCTTTCAGACATATACATACTAGGTGAAAACAAATCTATACTAGACGGCATAGACGCTGAGTTTGCTTTTAATGTTGGTTTAACTAGTTTAGCTATACAAGGGCCTAGTGTTGGTAGCAATTTGTATGCTATGCTAGGAGACAATGTTAGGACTAAAAATGATTATCAATTTGAAAAAGCTAACTTTGATAGATTAATAGAAATAGAAACAGCTTTAAATGATGGTACTAAAAGATCTAAAAAAGAAAAGAAAATATTAAAAGCTGAACAAGATTTAATATTAGAACGAGCCGCTTTTAGAAACATAGAAAACGTAGAAAAAATTAGTGCCTTAAGTGAGCCACAACAAATAGAATTATTTGATTTAATAAGTCAAAGAAAAGAATATATAAATAACCTAATAGAGTTAGGTGGTAGAGCAGATGCTGGAAGTAAAGCTATAAAAAAACAAAAAGAACAATTTACTAGTGGATATAAATCTGTAGATACACAAATAGAAAAGCTTTTAAATACTAGAAAAACAAAAGCTACTGAAGATCAAAAAGATGCTTTTGATCCTGCTATGGCTGCTTATAACCAAGGGTTATTTGAATTTTACAATAATATCGTAGGTGTAACGCAAGAGTTGAATAATAAAAAGTATACGGAAATTACTGACGAAACAACTGTTGAAGAATTAAGAGAACTTTATGGAGATAGAGCAGAACAGCTAATAGAAGCTAGAGGTAAAAATCAAAATGCTACGTTTATAGGAGAAGATATAATAGTATATAAAGATAATATTGGTAGAAGTATAGGCTCAACTTTAGATAGAAATGTAGCTTTATTATCTGCTGTAGCTCCCATGCATGAGTTACTACATATAGAAAATAGAAAAGCTGGTATAGTTAAAGATGGTGTTGTTGTTGAGTCTGCTCAATTAGGATTAGAGCAAGCCGAAAAACAATTAGAAATAAATAAAGAAACAGGAAAAATATCTCAAGAAGATTATAATAATTTTTTAAGTAGAAAACAAGCTTATACTTCCAGCGTAAGAGAATTACAAACTCAACTAAGCAATGGAGAGATAACTAAAGAACAATATGATGATCTTATTAAAAACCAAGGTGTAGATGTTGAAGAAGTATTAAACTTGTTTGGAGACATGGTTGCAGCTGGTGTTTTAAGTAAATATGATTTTAGTAAAATATCAGGTTTGAAATACATGCTTAAAAACTTAGCTAATAAATTTAATCCTAAGACTGGCTTTTTAATTCCATTAAAAACTGGAGATGATATTTTTAATTATATAAAAAGTTTTCAAAGTGCTGTACAAGATTTTAATCTACAAGCTGGTCCACCAGAAGATGAGACTGATGGTAAGCTTTCTAAAGGACCTAGTGAAGAGGTTCAAAGATTATATGATGAACAAGGTGAAGCTGCAGCGTTTGATATTATAGAACAGTTCAAACCTATTACAAATAAAATAGTACAACGTAGAAGTGAAGCTCCTGGTTTTGATAGGCAATTACTTACTGATGAAATAGAAACTGGTGAGCGTGGTATATTAGATTTAATAAGAGCTTATGATCCAGAATCAGGCGTACCTTTAGCAGCTTATATAAATAAGTTTTTACCCTCAAGAGCTATTGAAGCATCAAAAAGAGTTTTAGGTGAAGAGTTTACTGACGATGTTACAGAGCAAGTGGGATTAGCAGCTGTTGAAGAAGCAGATGATACTCCTGTTGCCCAACCTAAAAGAGCTATTAAACTTAAAAGCAGGTTAAGTGGTGATGTAGAACAAGCTGTTAAAAAAGTTAGAGCTGAGGTAGATAATTTACCTATTGCAGATTTAGATTTTAAATCTTTAAAAAATATAGCCTTACAAGAAGTACAAGAAATGTTTGGTATAAAACCAAAACCTGGAAACTTAACTAAAGACGATGTAAGAAATGCTCAGCAGTTTATAAATAAAAACGCGGAAGCTTTAATCACTATGCTACCTGAAGGATCAACGCCTGGAGGTACTTCAACTGGTGTACAAACAGTATTGTTAGATAACTTTTATACTAAGACTGATAGAGTTAAAATGTCTAAGACTGGTAGTAAAGCCGGTTTATCTGCTTTTGAAAAGAATAAAAATATAAGTCCTGCTTTGTTTAAAGAAGTGTTTGGAATAACACCAGCTGGTGAAATGAACTTAGCAGATAGAAATACTAGCGCTAGAATAAAAGCTTTAGTCTCTCAAACAGAACGTATGCTTACAAATCAAGAGGTTAGAGAAGCATTACAAGATAAAGGCTTGCCAGTTCCTAGTAAGTTATCTGAAGGTAAAGCAGAGTTGATGTTTTCTAAAGGAGTCAAAATGACTAAAGCACAACAAAGAAAAATAGATAAAGCTAGAAAATTATTTACTGCTAGTACTGGAGAACAACTTCTTGCAGAGCAAAAAAATTGGAACCAAATATTAAAAGCTAACGAACTAGATCCAATTAACATGAAAAGCTTTGAAGGTAGAGAAGCTTACAGGTTGTGGCTAGCTAACGTGTTAGCACCACTAGTACCTAAAGAATTTTTTACTATTAATGCAGCTGGAACTTTTACTGGTAAAACAATATCTGTTAAAGATTTAGATGGTAATAAAACCGGTG
>NZQM01000252.1 GCA_002695905.1 Parvibaculum sp. | reverse complement strand
CAAGCATGGACAAAGTGGCAGTTACCTGGTATCATTCAAACAGCAGACATTATTAATGACTCTGTTTTTGTTATATCACAACAAGAAGATGAGTACACACTAGGTAAGATCATTTTAGATGAGATACCTTCAGGAGACTCTGTAGCAGGCGCTACTACCATTACTGGTAATACATGCCTAGACATGGCTACAAGGCCCGTCAAGCCCACCTCAAGTGTCAATGCGGTGGTGTATGATTCAACGAATGATGTAACTAAAATCTATGTACCTTACACACCATTTCAAAATACTAAAGGTGTGATGCTTCTTACTGTTCCTACAGCAGATGTAGGTACAACTGCAGCAGTGGATGCTGATGCTGGTTTCTATCTAGAGGCAACCGAACGTACAGAGATTGGTACAGGTTACCATTACTTTGAAGTTAAAGGTGACTATTCTAGTTATGCTGATGGTATTGTTGTAGGTTATAACTATGACTTTGAAACAACATTACCTAAGTTATACTATAAACAAGACGCTAACACCTCTGATTATACAGCTACATTAACTATCTCTAGAGTAACATTCTCTGTAGGTAGGACAGGTCCAGTGCTATTTAAAGTAAAAGCAGATGGATCTGATGAGTGGAAGAATGTAGAATATGTAACAGACGCTAATATCTATAAAGCAGATAGTAGTCCTATTACATCCGAACATCTTTTCACTATACCAATCCATCAACGTAATACTAATTTTGAATTAAAAGTGACAAGTAATTTTCCATACCCTGTGTCGTTNGTGTCAATGACGTGGGAAGGCAACTATTCACCACGTTTCTATAGGAGGGCTTAAATATGTTTAATCCAAAAGGTAATCATCTTCTAGATGAACAGCTAGCCGTCTCTGGTTTGGAGATGCAATTTTTAGACAAGATTGTTCAAGGCATCACCGGACACAACCAGGCTAAAAAAAATAATGCTGCTGCAAAGAAAAACGAAAGAAAGCTAAGGAAGCATCAGAAAAAAGTAGCAAAAAAAACTAACGAATATAATAAAAAAAGAGACGCAAATGATCAGGCAAATTATCATTTAATGCGTGATTATAGCCGTGAAACCAATATTAAAAATTGGCGTCAAGGNAAAAAAAATACAGATTTTGCATTTGCACAACAGCTAAGACAATTTGCAAAAAGTAATGAAATTGCTGCTGGGCAATTTGGATTAAATGCACAAGGTGCTACTGAAGCTGTTGAAAGGCAAAAAGCTTCAATTGAAGACATGTTTATTCAACAGCAATTTGAAGGTGAAAGTTCATTAACTGCTTTGAAAGATGCATACACTGAACAAGCTTTTAATGTAAGAGAAGAAAATACAAAACTACTTGGTATTCAAAGTAAACAAAGATTGGGTACAGCAGCTATTCAAACTCAAATAGATTCTCTAATGACAGCTGGATCTTTTCAAAAGCAAGCTTCGTTAGTAGAAGGTTTGTTAGAAGAAGGTAAAGCATCTTTAGGTCAAGCTGGTAAGTCAAGAACTAAAGCTAAGCAATCTACAGCTGCTGCTTTACAGCGTGGTCTTGTTGGATTAGAAGCTGAGTTAACTGGTAAACGTAAGCAAGCAGGTATTGAGTTAGCACANTTAAATGCTGAANCAAGTCTAGCNATTACAGGTGTTGGTCTTAATTTAGAAAAGATTAACAATGCTATTGAAAATGCCGAAAGTGAAGCTGAGTATAATGGCAGAGTTATGTCTGCTAATATGGAAAGTTTTATNAGTCAAGCTGAACGTAACATTGATGAAATTGTTACACAAAAACAATATGCTGATATGAATACTCAGGCACAAATGATGCTTGAACCAGAATTTCCAGGTTATGATCCTAAACCTACACAACCGCCTGAACGTATATTTATTAAATCAATGAAAGCAATTCCTGGATTTACACCAACTGCTGCCCGACAAAGTACATGGGCTCCAATTATTAATGCTGCTGCTGGAATTGCCACTGACTTAATTGGTATGGGTATTGGTGGTGGTTTTGGTGGTGGTAGTAGTGGTGGTTTTGGAACTAATACAACTATTGGTAGTGGTAGTTTTCAATTTAATAGCCAAACTGGTATCTATTGATAAATTAACTTCACCATTTTTAATTATTTAACTAACTAATAACTTATGGCACGTCTTCAATTTAGATCAGCTACACAATCAAAAGGGTTTGCCCCAATTCAATTATCTAGAGCTAGCTTGTCTGAAATGGAGAAGCGTGACGCTAAGTTATTGGATGCTTTAGAAAAAAAACATGCTGCTGAAATGCGACAGCGTGAGATTAATTTTGAAGCAATGGAGGATAATGCTGAATACACAGAAAAAAGGTTTAGAGAAAACAGACAGATTGAGATAGATAATTTACAACGTGAACAATCATCTCTTAATCAAATTGCTAATAGGGATCAACTTCAGGCTAGGTATGATCAGCAAGCTACTCAAGGTATTGTAGATAGTCTTTCTAAGATTAGTCCAACTATACAAAGAGTAGCAAAAGAACGAACTGCTCAGCAATTAGAAGATCAGACTGCGTTAGCAATGGCTCAGGATCTTGATCCTTATGAAGCACTATTGTATGAAGGTAGCTTTGATACAGTTAAAAGAGGTAGTATTCAAGCTGCTTCATCAATACAACAAGAAGGTGCTCAATCAGGTGAAGCACCTTATAAAACCTTTGAAGCACTTGCTGCTGAAAACGGTTTAGGTTTAATAGGAAAACGTGTCTTACTTAATAGACTTTATGGTTCAGCCTANGGTACTTTTTTAAATAAAAANTTACAAGATACTGAACAGAAATATCAATTACCTAACGGTAGAAAATTTTCAGGTGCTGATGCGTATAACTCACCTGACATGCTAAAAATTATTCAGAGTAACACTAGATCACAAATAGATGATCTAATGCGAACTAAGCATGGTATTACTGAAGCTTTATTTTTTTCACCAGCAAGGACTAATATTGAAGAAGAAAATAAAGTTAGGATAGGTCAAGCTGAAACAAGATCTATAACAATTAGTAAACAAATTGGAAATGATACGTCTGAAGAGTTACTAAAAGCTGGTGAGTATGATAACTTTTATTCAGCAAAAATGTGGGCTACAAATCCCGCAGTAACAAACAAAAGAGTAAGAGAGGCTTTAGCTGCTACTGATGATCCAGATATCCATGAAGGACTTGGTAATATTACTTTTATTGATAATAATACTGGTAAACCAACAACTTGGAAAGAAAAATTTGCCAAAACATATGAAGCTGAAGTAGCTAAAGGTATTAAAACTGGTCAACAAAAATTTGAAGCGGAGCAGGAATTTAGAAAAAATAAACGTAAACAAAACGTAGCATCTAATTTACCTACTATCACTAAAGGTATTGAAATAGGTAAAGAACCTGCAATTCAAGACTTTATAAAAACACAAGCTCAATTTGGTATTCCCGAATCAGAATTTCATCCCGTAATAAAACTTGCTATTGCTTCTTCACGTAAAAATTCAAAAGAAGCTGAACAAGAAGATTTAGATAGAGCTATTGCTGATTTAAGTCTTACTGCACAAAAAGCTAATTCATACGAAAATCCTGAAGTAAGAACAGCAGCTTTAGCAAAATTTGATGAACAAGAAAAAAAATACTTTGGAGACGATCACAAGGCAACAAAGGCAGCAATATTAAAAGATGCAAAAGATCGTACAAATGTTACGGATGGTGGTGATGCTAATAGTAGAACAAGGAAATTTTATAATGCATATATTAAAGAAATTATAAAGTGGAGCAAGTTGCCTGGAAATGAAGGTAAATCTTATGACGAGGCTGAGAAGGAAGTAAATAAGTTAGTAGAAGCAGGAGAACTAGGTATCTATGATCCTGTAACTAATCCACAAGGTGCTCCTTTAACTAATCCTTTTGCAAGAGGTACGGATGAACAAAATAATTATTTCTATCCAAATATAAATGGCATTGATACTGATAGGTTAACTTTTAATGATAATTTATTAATTACAAAGGGTGATGCTATTGCTGATATACCATATGCATTAGGTAATACTGATCAAATGNCCCNANCACGTGAAGATGTTGCACTAGGAAAGATTCCTACATATCCACCTTTAATGGTAAGAGCACTAGAAAAACTAAATGCTAATCCTAGGTATCAAAATAATCCATTAAAAATGTCTGAGTTTTTTCAAAGACAACAAGATGCTAATAATAAAGTTACAGGTAAAAATTTTCAGTTAATGCCTGCAACTCCAGAACAAGACTGGACTTTATCATTACCGGCTCCGTTATACAAAAAAGTAACCTCTGGAAATTTTTTTCAGTATCAACATGTAGAGGCAGTGGTTAGAAGAACTGTTAGTCAAAAGCTTCGGACTAGTTTTAGAGGTAGTGATCCTATGCAATCTTTACAAGACTTAGTATTAAGTGGAGAGGGTGACTTTACATCTGCTAACAGAGGAATAGCTGGCGACACACCTGGTGGTATTCCTAATCTTGATTCAAAAACTATTGGTGATTGGAAGAATCTTTATAAACAAGGTTATAATGCATTAGGTGGTCCACAATTTATTGAAAATACTTTTCTTGGCGCCGTTAATAGATTAGGACTTTCAGATAATACTGTTATGTCTGGAGACGTACAGCTTAAAGTTTTTAATGAATTAATTCTTGGTGGTGTAAAACGACCTAGAGTTAGTGCATATTTAAATGGTACAAGTGATGATTTACAAGGTGCTTTAGAAGATATGTCTCTTGAATTTGCATCAGTAGCAAATCCTAATACTGGTATTACTTCATACCCAGGAGTTGGTGGTAATAAAGCCTCTATTGATAGCAATAAAATGGCTAAAGTATTACAGCAAATTAGAACTAGTTTAATTAACACACAATGATTGATCCTTCAGAGAACTCTAGTGTAGACGAAAAAATTGAAGTAGAAAGACGAGAAGAACAACGCACCCTTTCAAATGCTCAAATTTTTGACATTCAGCAAAGGCAAGCAGCTGCTCAAGAGCAGGAGTTGGATTCTGAACCTCAATCTACTGAACCTTCTACGGAAGTACAACCAGAGTCTACACAACCAGAACCTCAACCTACGGGTGAGAAAACAAAAGAACCAGGTTTTTTACAAGGTCTTAGCTACTTTGGTCAACCCCTTGAAGAAACCAATGAACAAGTTAAAGAACGATTAAGTGCACCAGGTCAAGGTTTAATTGATACTGCTACAAATGCATTAAATATGCTTCTACCAGATAGAATGCAGATCCCTAAAGCTACTAAGTATGAAGACTCATTAGCTACAGTAACAAGAGACATCTCCTCTGTTGTAGCTCCTACTCTCTTACTACAAGGTGCTGGTATGGCAGCAGGAACGGCAGCTCAAGCTAAAGTTGGCTCTAAGGTTGGTGAAACAGCCTTTATGAAATTCATTGGTGCTAGGGGTGTTGAAGCAGGAGCATCAGTTGCAGTTGGACGTGTTGCCGCTCCTTATGCAGAAGGTGATAACTTCTTAGGTACTATTAAAAAAATGATGCCCCCTCAGTATGATTTCATCCCTGATAATTGGGCAACACTTGATACTGATGGTACAGATGCAAAACGACAAAAAAACATTAATGAAGATCTAGCACTTGGTTTTCTTCTACCATTTATTCCATTTGTCAGGAAACTTAGTAGCTCTTTAGAAGAAATGAAACAGGTATTTAAAGATCCTGTACTTATTGGTGAAACTCCTCAAGCAGTAAAAAAACTTGCTGAAATTGGACCACCTCCTAAAAGTGAAAATGTAGAAGAAGCAATTAAAAAGTATGTTGCTAAACAAGAAGCTGATCTAGATGAACTTGGATATTTTAATATGTCTAAGAATTCTGATACTAACATCCCTATGAAGGGTGTACATGACTTATATGACTTCAGAGAAGTAGGTATGAGGTCAGTAGATGACTTTGGTATTGTTGGTGCTAGTGTTGATGCAGCACGTATTGCTGCTAACAAAGGTACAGTGTATGGTCGTCTAGGTAATTTTATTAGTGAACCTGCTCTTAAGTATGGTTCCGAAACACCGGGTGGTGTAGAAGAAATTACTATTGGTCTTACTAAACAATTAAAAGAGGCTGACCGTTATGGAATGGAAGCAGCAGATTGGTCTATTAGTTTTGATGAAGTTCTAGCACAAGGTGATAATTTAGTTGTAGAACTATTTGACCCTTCTGCTAGTGTAGATGACATTAAACGTATTCTTGGTCCAGAAATTAAAACTAATGAGTTTGGTGCTGAAATATTAACTGAAGAAGGTTATAGCTCAGCACTACGTTCTATTAGTAAGATGGCTAAAGAATACACTGATATGGATGTAGCTAGAGCACAAGCTTATACTGCTACATCTATGGCTGGACAGATTGCTGATTTGTCTGAAGGTATTCGTCTTAATTTAGGTTCTATTTCTGAAGAAGCTGCTAAAGAAAAACTTCTTGATAAGATCAAATTTTTTCAACAACTTGTAGGTTCTACTAGATATTACACAAATCAAAAACGTGGTTTCTTAGCAGTTGCAGAGAGGATTAAAAACTTTGGTAAATCACCTGAACAGATTTCTAAATCTATTAGTGATGCATACCCTCAAGTTTTAAAAGATATTCAAACTGAAAGTGAGATGTTTACTGAAAGTTGGGAATATCTACAGAAAAATAGACCTGATATTTTAGATTCATTTCTTGAGATGTATGAAGCAACTGATGGTAAGATTCATTCTATTGCTACTTTAAATGATAGCATTCTTAAATCTTACGTCTTTATGCGTCCTTTTATTGATAAGGATCCAGATGCACCAAATCTTATAATGCAGGCTGTAAGAGGTAATTATTTTAACAGTCTATTATCCTCAACTACTACTGCGGCAAAGGCACTTTATGGTAACTTTTCTGGTCATATAGAACAACCTATTTCTTATTTTGCTGGTGCAATGATGAGAGGTAAATTAAAAGATGTTCAACGTGGTTGGATGGCTTATAATTCTATTTTTGATACACAAAAGAAAGCTTTACCATATGCTGGTAAGTTATTTATGAAAGCATCACAGAATCCTAATTCTGTAAAAAGCCAGACACGTCTTGATTATATGATTAAACAAGATGAATTGGCAGTTCAACATCGTGCTATTGCTGATGCTGAAGCAGCTAGGGGTAATCATGGATTTAAATTTGTGCTAAACTTTCATGATAGTTTAAAAGCAATGGAATCCGATCCTATCTTTAGATTAACACCAAATACATTTACAGCATTAGATGGTTGGAGTGGTGCTACTCTTGCTAATCAAGAAGCACGTTTTCGTGCTCTAGATGAATTAGAAAGATTAGGAGAAGCTGCAACACCAGCTAGAATCAAAGAGATTGCTGATTCTGAATTTAACAGTATGTTTGGTAAGGATGAACTTATTAAAGATCAAGTTGTTAAATATAGGAATGCAGATATTGCTCTTAACTTAGACTCAGGTATTACTAAAGGTTTAAATGAATTTCTTAGGTATGTACCAGCAGCTGTTCCAATTTTAACTTTCCCTACAACTTTAACAAATGTATTTAGGATCGTTGATGATACTATTCCTTTTCCGTTTAGAAGTTTTCAAGCAGACATTAATGATTTAGCCTATACTCCTCTACAAACTTTTATGGAGAATCCAGAACTAATGGAAAAAGTTCTGAAAAAACGTGGTTATAAATTAAATCAAATGGATGACGTTGCTAAGTTAAACGCTATCTCTGATATAAAAAATAGAACTCTTGGTAAAAAAGGTATTTCTGCTTTTATTACTTATTCAGTTATTGGTGGTGTACTAGCAGATCGTTTCTTTGGTGATGGTCTTTATAGTACAACAGGTGATGGTACTTTTGATCGTGGACTAAATAAAGCACGTCAGAAGAATAGTAACTGGAAAGCTCGTTCACAAGTTCTTGAAGATGGTACAAGAATTGAATATAATGAGCTTCTTGGACCTGGTATGAGTAATTGGGTAGCAACAGTTGCTAACATTGCTGATAACTTTGACTTACTTGGTGAAACTTTTACTGAACAGATGCTTGAAAAAGCAATGTTTGTTTTAGGTGCAGCCATGGCAGATAACCAAGCTGCTTCTATTTTAACACCTGTTGCAGAAATGCTTGCTGGTAATACTTATCAAATTAATCGTTTTATGGCTGGTCAAATTAGCTCACTTGGACCACTTGGTGGTGCTCGTAATCAACTTGGTCAATTACTTGATGGTGGTTTAAAAGAGATTAATAATGATATTATGTCTCATATTGCAAACCGTAATCAAATTATTGGTGTATTTGATCCTGTCAACCGTCTGCCTACTATTGTCAGTCCTGTTACAGGAAAAGCTCCTAATAAATATACTTTCTTACAACGTCTTTATAATCAGCACTCACCGCTTAAGATTCATCCAGCAATGGAGCCAGAAGAAAAATTCTTGTATGATATTGAATATGATGTTTCATCTGCATTTAAAGCACGTACTGGTGTTGAACTAGAATATGATGAACGTACTAAATTATTTGCAATCATGGGTGAAAATGGTTTCTTTAGGAATGAAATTAAACGTATTTCTAAATTAGCTGAGTCACGTAATACAATACAAGAGTTAAAAGAAGCACGTAGAAGTGGTGTAACATCGGAAACTACTCCTATTGGTAAGTATGATCGAATTCATATGGAATTAAATAGGGCTCAGAAAATAGCTGAAAACTCTGCATTTTTACAATTAGATTCTGAAATGCAAGATGCTATTCAACAGCGTATTAATCTGAAGAAAATGAATGATAGAAATGCTGAACTAGGAATTATCCCAACGAATCGTTACTAATGGCAACTACACAAACTACATATACAGGGAATGGTTCAACAACGAACTATTCATTTACATTTGAATATTTGAAACAAGCTGATGTTAAGGTAACACTTGACACAGTTGCTACAACTGCATTTACATTTGCTAACGCTACAACGCTGGCATTCACTACAGCACCTGCTAATGGTGTCGCTATTCGTATCTTTCGTGATACTGTTATCGATACTCTTAGTTCTACATTCTTCCCAGGTTCCGCCATTAAAGCT
>NZQM01000251.1 GCA_002695905.1 Parvibaculum sp. | reverse complement strand
CCACCAGACAGAGCTGAAAGATCGCTGATTTTAAGATCGGCCATTGTTGACTAGCCTCCAAGGCTTAGATGTCTGAGCTTTCAAGCAACAGCTTAGCTGTGCCGTCCTGATCCAAGAGTATGTCGTCGCTGTCCTCTTGCAAGATCTTATCGGTGCTTTCAAGGCTGACTTTCAATGCAATTTCTCCGGTGGTGACAAAATCAGCAGTGAACTGAACCGTTGAAGACGGGCTGAACTGTGACGCGCATGCAGTTAGCACACCATCAAACTCATAAAAAATCTCATCGTTTGCGTTTGCTACAACGCCGCTTGGGTTGTGGTTGCCTGATTTCAAATAAAATTTTGCTCTAAACTGGCTGCCAACTTTTGTGCGGAGTATCAACTGCAAGAGGTACATTGGCAAATCTTGGACGGTTTCGCCTGTGTACTCCCAGAAACAACTCATGTTTCCCGAGCCAGACATCAAAGAACTAACTTGACTGCGAAAACTATCAGATAAATTTGTTGTGTCAATAACCTCTCTTTGAGTATTTAGCTCGAAACTATTTACCTGTGCAATAACACGAAAGTCAGAGTTTTGCACAACGACTTTAATTGGAATAGTTGATCCAGGAGCTGCCAAAGTTTCAGCATTTGCCGCTCCACCATTTACTGCATTAGCAAATGTCGCATAAAACCTTATTCCGCCGAGTGCATCAACATTGATAAATCGCTTGATGCCTGTTTTTGTGTAACTGTTGAAAAAAGAAAGAGCAGCGCCGTTGGTGCTAGTGATTTCAACCTGGTCGCCAGTTATTAACTGACCAAGTTTAAAATCAAAACTTAAACGTTTACGCGTTGGGTTGACGTCGCTAACATTGATCTTTGAAACAATGTCATTGCCGTCGAACTCTCGACGTAGTTCAACTTTGCCATGCGTTCCAAGATAAATGCTCATTAGATGTCAACCGCAACTGGAGCGCCTTGGCATTGGAATTGAACGTCTGCTGCTACAACGTCGCCTACAGACATTGACAAAGAAATATTAGTAATAAAGACTCTCATATCAATAAATTTGCCGTTATCTGATGTGTCGTCAATTTTTAAACGAATTTTAAACGCTTTTGTTGGTGAAAATAACTCATTTTGATCCAGAGATGCGCCACTGGGAATGGTGGAATCGCGTTGTTTAATAATTTTATTTAAAAAAGTGCTTGCACTTCCAGTGCCGCTACTTAAAGTTTTTGATCCTAAAGTCTCCTGATAATACAAAATTCGACAGCTGCCGGTCGTTGATCTTCCTACAGGGGTAAAAACATCATCTGTTTGACTTAAAGTCTTTGTGCTAATTAACGATACCGAGGAACTAACGCTCCAATTCTGCACAGCAGCAATCTCAACAACAGTGTCGTCTTCTCCATCAGTCTCTTTAATTAAAAACAGCTTGCCAGTAGCGCCAGTGAAGTAGGCCATCAGAGCACGCCAATCAGATTCACTGTAACAGTGCTACGCCCAGAAGCTACCTGTGCGACCTGCGGTGGCCCTTCATAGCGATAATCCTTGCCAGGGGTTCCAGGGGTTCCAGCGCCTAAAGCGTCTTGATTGCCTTCCCAGCCAACGCAAGTTGGATTTATGTCTGTCCCTTCTACGTTTTCAAGAACAAAAGTCTTGAACGTGCCTTGAACCTCGTCGTAATGGTCTAAAAACTTTTCGGCGTCAACGTCTCGAATATTTGCATAAGTAAGCGACAGCTTCATATTAGTGCGATTGCTGCCATACAAAACCCTGTGCTCAGCGCCGTTTTGAGCCTTGTAAGTCTTGACTGGATAGTCACCTGACTCAAAAGTGCGAGCGCTTGGCACTAAGTCGCCACCGTTCGTTTTAGTGATCGGGAAAGTCATGACTGAACGATCCAGCCGTCGTTATCAGATCTTAGTACAGCCAAAGCAATCTTACTCACATTGTTGCTGTTGCAAGGGTGCTCAGAAGCAACAATGTCGACAATGCCGTCCTGAGAAAAGGTCAACTGTTCAACAGCATAGATGTTCTGAGATACTTCGCTGGACGTAACAGTAAATAAAATATTGTGATATGTAGAGTCTGTAGAGTCTGCAAGTTCGCCTCCTGAAACTACTAAAGTGCCGGTATCAATTTCTCCATCGCCTGACCTAAAATAAGTAATATCATAATTTCCATCTGGCATACCTCGCACGCTTGTAATAACTCCAGTACCGTCAACAGTTCCGGTGTTTGCAGAGTTGTAAGGAGTTGCTTCCGTAATTACTTTTATGAAAGACCCAGCGCCAATGTTCAGCCCTTCTGCTGTCGTAGAAAAATTTATCGTATGAGTTACATAAGCCCTTAGGGCCAAGAAATATTTAGCGACTAAAACCGCGTGATCTCTTGACGTACAAAACTGTGTTAAATCAAATTCTTCTTGAGGCAACACTCTGGTGCCAGGAGAAGCATAGGTGTCATCATCATCCTTATCTCCTTTTACTTCGACAACTGCCTCTTCTGGTAATTGATTAGCGCGTTCCTGTCTATACCGGACGACAGCCTTAAATGCTCGACGCTCTTCCGCTCCAAGGTATTCAATCTTGTAGCTGTCCTCTAGAATATTTCCAGCTGTAAAAATATGCTCTACCTTTATAAAGTCTTCTGGCCTTGCCCCCCTTACGGTTCCATCGTCGTTGACAGGAAGAGCAGGTTTTAACGAGAATTTGCCATTGACTATCGAAAAGTTGCATAAGAAGCTCGGCGCAATATCACTAAAAAACTGCCGTAAATTGGTACGCTCAACAATCGGACCATTAAAGAACAAATTGTTTTTTACAAGAAACTTAGAAGTTTTAATTAAATCATCTTTTTCAACCATGTAACTTCTTTTGCCGCCGTCCATTCCCAATAAGCCGCCCGCTCCAGCGGTTTGATCTGTAAACATGAAATACATCAAGTCTGTCAGCAGATTGCTAGGGCCATGGGTTTCAGTGTCGCCATAGAAAGAGCCGAGAGTTGTAACTGTTGGATGTAAACGCTCCACCGCTATCCCGTTCTTTAGCCACACTCGCATTTGATCAAGAGCAGTAAAATTGCGTCCTGCCTTAAGTGAAAAACCAGCCAAAGTTAAGTTAATCATGTTGGCGTTACTGTCATTTACCTGCACTTCGTTGATGTAAACAATTTCATGCTCAGGCGCCGTGTTGTTTGATTTTTCAACAAAATTGCGATAAAAACTGATGTCTGAAACTTGAGACTGACCCGCAAAATTTAAGTCCGAGTCAGTCGCCCCTGTGGAGATTCCTGTTTGTTTTACGTTTTCGATTTTATACTGCTGACCGACTTTGCTGTAACAAGTCAAAAAAGGATTATTAGTGCTTACTTCTCTGAGATCCTCAAATGTTTCGCCTACTTCCCATTCTCCACTTGAGGTAGCATTTCCCTCAGCAACTTTATGAATTATAGGGTCAGTCCATCCTTTACTTTGCCCAACAATCGGAGATCCAAATTTAGTCACCGTGCTTTTTAAATCAACAGTAATTTGTTTTGAGTCTTTATTGAAAACAAATCCTTCAACANTTTTAGTTTNACCTTTTTCACGGTCTACCGCTCCAAAAACTTCATACCGCCATGCCTGAGATCTTGCCGCTAGCACTACATCTTCGTCCACCTTCGGTATTTCAAATCTTATTCCTGAAAACTCTAGATCACCATTTTCCTGACCAATAGCAAAAGGGTTGTCATTTGAATAACTAGGAGATGAGGAGGCCGTAGTATTGGTAGCCTCGCTCCCTCTTTTTACTTCTATTATTTCATCTTTGCTAAACCCACCGCCACTGCCTAAAACCTTGCAAATAGACAGATCTTTGGAACCGTCGGCAAACGCCCAACGATAATTCTGCCCTGAATAGGCTAAATTTTCATCAGTTTCTTTAATAGCTNCTCTTTNAAGTTTCCATCGAAGATGAAGCCATTTGCGTCGATCGTTATTAATAAATTCAAGAGTCTCAACGGTAGCATATTGATCCTCAAGCGTAAGACTGTTGTCAGCACTGCCTGCAATTTCATGGAAAAAAGCAGACAATTTTCCATAAACTACAATAAATTCATCATCTGAATCTTTCTCGTTAGGAGGTACAATCCTTCCGTCTCCCTTGTCTGGCCTCTTTAAAATTTGATTTAATTCAGCAATGTTGCCTCTAATAGGGTCAGGCAATTCCTTTGCTAAACTGACAGCACTTGGATAGGTTGAACTAAATGAGGCCGGAATAAATTTAGGTGATCTTTGAAATTCTTTGTTGCTAGAAAATCCAGTTTTGTCAGTAAAAGATTTGCCAGATGCTTTTATCTTAATACTTAAAGTAGTGTATGGGCCGAGCTGCTCTGTGTTAATACTTGTGGTGCTAGATGTATCTATTGATTGATCTAGCACAAAAAACACGTGGTTTTTGAATTCTTCGGGGGCGTTTTCGGCGGTAAGGTTTGATGGAAGACCTCTAAACTCAGAACCAGAAAAAGGCGCAAATTTAAGCTCTAATTGCAACTGCTGAGGGAGACTTTCTCCGTTTAAAGAATTGTTTATGAAACTAATGTAATTGTATTGCGCGACTGGCTTTTCTCCTCTAACTACAAAAATAACAGGAATCTCTTCAAAACTTGACTGGCTATTGTTGGCGTTTCTCACAAAAACCCTGAACATAGAAGAACGACGAATAGTCGCAGAAATCGTTCCATTATTAATCTGAGTTCCATCCTCCTCTGCTTTGCCTACTTGATTCGGAGAAGGCAGATTTTGAAAGTTACACAACCCGTTAAGGCGTTGGAAAACAGTGCTTTTTAATCCAACCTCAGTAATGTAAGCAGGTCTGTTGTTCTTGATTGTTGCAATTTCTACCTGAGTGAGCGGAAAGAATGCTTCGCCAATACTTGCGGCCTTATCTGAATCTTGCTTTGGAGTATCGCCAATAAAATGGTTGCCTGTCCCAGTTGGCTCTACAACAAGGTCTTGACTAACAATTCCGATTTCCTTTTGCAATGACGTTGAAGCGTCAACGCATTCAAGTTTTATAGATTGATCCGTACCAAGGTTTGGCTCAAATCTTTGCTCACTTCGTGCAATCACCTTCCAGACGCTGCCAGCAATCATAAAATGCTCTCCAACCTGCATTGCACCGTCAGCTTGGAGCTGAAGCGACTCAACGGTGGAATTAATATCGTCAACCGGAGCCTCTCCCTCGCCTCCTTCTCTCTTGTAAAAGTCCGTAGGTATCCTTGAATCTTTTATCTTAAATAAAATCTTATCGCCTTTAGTTACATTGTCGATTGTAGTCTTAAAATTCCTTTTTCTAAACAAAGACTCATTGCCGTCGTCATTTGTTATTTTTGTGCCATCTGTTCTTTCATACTCGACAATACCCATTCGTGGGCTGTAGTTTCTGCCCGTCCCATCGTGTCTTTTAGCAAGAATAATATTACGCCGGGGCTTTGCTATCTGTCCTGGCGACTCGTCTTCATCTCTTAACTCTTTTTTATCGTCTAAAGCACCAGACTCGCCTACAATTTTCATCCGCTGCATCAAAACAGATTTTTTTATGTCCTCGGAAGCGTCTGTGTTGATAAGATTTAATTGGTAATTAACCCTAAAACTTGTGCCGTTTGCGATTGGGCTATGGCAGCCAAACGTTGCAGAATTAGAAGGCGTGTAGGCGTGGCAAAATAGTCTTGCAGGTCTAATATTTGCTGTATTTTCAACGTCAAAAACATCATCATCGTCCCCCTTGCCTACTCCTGGATCTCCAGAGTGAAGAGGCCCTCTTGTTCCATATTTCCTGTCACCGCCTTTAATACGAAAGTTGCTTGAGAAAGATGCCTTGTGCCAATAAAAAGCAAAATTATCTTCAAAAATAGCGTCTAGCGCATTGTTTCCCAGAAAAATTCCTTCAAGCTCTGGCTTGTCAATGCCAATATTATTGACGCCCTGTTCGCCAACAACAAACATAAGCTTCGCTC
Organism: Parvibaculum sp.; assembly: GCA_002695905.1. Taxonomy (GTDB): domain Bacteria; phylum Pseudomonadota; class Alphaproteobacteria; order Parvibaculales; family Parvibaculaceae; genus Mf105b01. The sequence goes on along the minus strand of NZQM01000251.1, from coordinate 5,872 downwards.
TTTGCGACGTTCCATGGCTAAACATCCGCGACCAAATCAGCTTTGGCGTAACTAGCATCCCGCCAATATTGTTTTTATACATCCCAAAAATTATGGGAACAGGCGAGGCATAATCTGCNANCTCNGCAAGCGTNTCAAAGCCGCGTGAAGGCGTAAAACGATTNGCNCCTGTAATGCTGCCAAGNTCAGTNACNCCACCGCCTTGAGCGCGTGGCATCTTTGGCTTTGGTGTNAGCAGGTATGAGACACCAGTCAGCACAAGGCTGATCGCTAAGTTNACCAGAAGTGNTGTNGTGNTTATCTCATTTTGAACNTCAGGNATATGNTNATACGCNGCTGGTCNTANCGCTCCACGNNTTCTNACCTCAGCTGTAAATGCTCGATACTCTTCNTCAGTTATCCCAATCGTTGCAATTAGCTGCCTTTCNTACGGAAGCANTGGTACGTCGTAAATGCTCGGACCAATGACCATTGCACCTTTTGAGTCATTGGGCCGATATACAGAATCCCTTTTTGCCATGTGACTGCGAATGCCCAGGATTGCTGCGGTAGCAGCAGAATGTCCCCATCATACGCAGGCTTTTCAACTCGCAAACCCCACCGCATTAAATCCCGGCACACTTCCCACTTGCTTGCCTCATACCAGCTTTGCTTAAACGGTGGCGCGTCAATACCCATCCGTTCCAAGGCTTGATAACAAAGATGAATGCAGTCAATGTGACCGTCACTGCCGTCAGCACCAAACCGATACGGCATTCCAATCAAATCACTGCAATCGGACATTATTTGCAACCGGCAAATTGCCAACAAGTTTTTTGGTCAAAGCACGCCTTGGGATGTCCGTTCCAACAGCGTCTAACACTGAGCTGACTTGCAGATTTAGCGATACGTTGTCCCAAGTACCACCAGTGATCTGCCCGGTGTAACTATGTACGCTTGTATGCGTACCACTCGAAGGATTAATTGAGTCTACAATCAAAACTTTGACCTCAACAACATAATGATCTCTAATTGCTAATACTGCCCATCCGCGAGATAAATCATTGTTTGGAAAGACAAGAGTAGCTTCCATGCCATCTCCCGTACGGTTTACGGTTACACCAGAAAAACCAAACGGCACAAACCCATAGGAATTAGTTCCATCCTCATTGGTGTATGTCATATCTTGATTAATAAAAAAGTTCTGAAAACGGAACTGCACGAACAACCCTTTAGTGCTGCTATTTGTTGACTCCCGCAAGGCGTTGATCGTTACGACATGCCCTAAAGCGTATTGGCTCATATCCCGATCCTCTTACGTGTACTGCCACTCATCTGTAAACGCTTCAGGGTTTGCTGTTCACCCTGTTTAGCACCTTGCTGTGCAGCCTGCTGCATTCCAGCTTGAAACTGATCAGCAGTCACGTAATCAATGCTATTGATACGCTCCACTGTGTAGCGAACATCAATTGCAGCGGCAACAGCAGTTCCGCCTGCTTCTCCCATTGCCTCAGCTGCACCAGATTCTGGGATGACAGAACCACCACGGCTGCCGCGTGAATAACGCGACATTGCAGTACGCATTTTAGATTCAGGGATGACATATTCAGGCTCGCCACCTTCACCGATTAAAGCGTTAGTTGGACTTGAAACATATCCGCCTTCTGCAAATTCGCCAAAAGCAGCAGTGTTGCCCAGCGTGGCAAACGCATTGTTATTGACTGCACCAACATCTCCAACACCAACGCCAAAGCCTTCACCAGGAATTCCAAGGGCTTTCATGATCGTGCCGTACAAAATCATTGCTAATTGCTTGGCAATAATCTGTGCCGCCATGTCCATAAAATGCTCAGCAACGGCAGACATCATGTCGGCTAATGCTTCTTTCGCGCTCTTACTGCCAGTCACCACAGAAACAAAAGCGTTGCTGAAAGCGCTACCAATAGCGGTAGCACCTGCAGCTACTTGATTCTCAAGCTTGAGCAGCTCATCAAGCTGTTTCTGCATTTGAAAGCCAGGATCAGATTCCCTGCGTTTTTGCTCAGCAGCTTCCATTTTTTGCCTTTCTTTTTCTGCTTTTTGTTTTTGCTTATTTTCGGCGTCAATTCCTTTTTGCCTGAAATCCAAAAGCTGCTCTTCAAAACCTACCTCTGCTCGTAAAAGTTCAATGGCTTCTTCTCTAGGCTTGAGGTCATTTTCAAGAACTTTTTGCTTGGCTATTTGAAACTCTAAAGACAGTCTCTCTAGCTCTGTAATCTCGCCTTCTTGGCCCAGCAACCTACTATTTAGGTCAAAAAGTTTTTGAGACATGTCAGGCTTCGCTGCAGCTGAAGACGTAGATGTTGTACCGCCACCGTTTGTAAGGCCAAGATCAGGTTTTACTATTTCTGTCAACGCCTGACTAGGCAAATTACTCAATGCTGTTAAGTTTTGATTTTGCAATTGCATAATTCGCCCTTGCAGCGGAACAAGCCTGTCTGCATTTGGGTCAGTGGCTGGAATTCTTTTTAAGGCATTGCTTAACTGCGTTAAAGCCTGTATATTTTGCTGAATACCTGCTTTATTTTTTTGAGAAGATATTTGTGTTAAAAATTTCTCAGCATCGTCTATTGCTTGAGATGTTGCACCAAAAGTAATTGTTGCGCCAATGCCGCCAATCTCCCTGTTAAAAGCTCCTCCTCTGCCTGCGGCAAGCATACGATTTAAAACTTCTAATGTTTGAATAGCTTGGTTGAAAACCCCTTTAATTACAGGAGACAACACCTGCCCTATAGTTCTTGCAAGTTGATCAACATTGTCTACCAATGTGCTGAATTTGCCGCTTAAGGTATCTGATTGTGATATTGCGCCTTCTGCGTATTTGCCTCCCGCTTCGGTAAGTTTTTCTACCGCAAAATTAACTGCCTCGGCGCTAATTTGCCCTTTACTAAGGGCAGCTTGGAATTGCTCGCCAGTTAGATCGTATTCTTCTCTCAAAACTCCTGCTAAGTCAACGCCACGCTCTTGCAATTGAAGCAGCTCTTCGCCCTGCAATCTTCCTTTTGCTTGAATTTGACCAAAAGCCGTAGCGATTCCAGAAAGATCAGCACCAGTCGCGCCCGCTATGTCAGCCAACCGTTTAGTAACATCAACAACTTGTTCTGTTTCAAATCCAAAAGCTTTTAAGCGTTTTGCTGTTTCAATTAACTCTGAACCTGTAAAAGGTGTAACAGCTCCAAATCTTTGCAATTCTCCAATAATATTTTTAGCACTGCCAAGGGAACCTGTTAGAACTTTTAGGCTGCGCGTTTGAGTTTCAAGCTCCGCTGTTTTGAAGAAAACAAATTTAGCTGTTTGTATTGCCGTAAATGCGCCAAGCAGCCCTCCGATGACGCCTTTTAATTTGTTTACACCCTTTGACGCACCAGATGCGGCACGACCTACTTTTACAAACCCATCTTTTTGATTTCGCAAACGTCCGTTTACGTCACGCGTTGCTCCCTCAAGTTTCTTTGTCTCAGCTGTTACCTGCCTAAGAGGATTGACCGCCTGAGCAGCGTTGACAATCAAGGTAACATTTGAAGTTGCCATGGCTGCTCAGTAATGCCACAAGTCTACCTCCGCCGCATTTTTGCGCGATCCATTGCCTTCTCTTCCCTTTCGCCTTTTACTTGGAAGTAAGCAGCGAAATAAACAAGCTCCGCGTCTGTCAATTCAGTGCGAAGCTTGCTGACCGTCATTCCTAATTCGCAGGCCAGAAAAAACTCAAAATAGAGCCAGCTGTCCTGCTTTAGTCGTTTTTTGCTTCTTCAACGTCAGCAGCTTCGCCAACTCCAAATAAAAACAACTCGATTTCATTCAGCACTGATTCAGGCAGTTGCCGTTGCAGCTTGACTGCATCTGCAGGTGCAAAGGCTTTTGTTCCGTCCTCAAGTTCTGCGATCTGGCACAGCATTTGTGTGCTCACATCCAAAGCTTCTTCATTGCCTGCCAAACTTTGCGCCTTTTTGCGATCTGCGCGTGTGATCGGCTTGAAGTACAAATCAACAAGGATTTCACCTTGTTCGTTTTTTAGTGCAAACTTCCGGCGCTGGTTAAGGTCAAATGCCTCAACCAGCAGATCAACAGTGCGACTAGAAGCAACCATTCAATCAATAAAGTGATTGCTTAAACTATAGCCCCATCACTCCAGGTTGGAAGTGATAGTGCCAGAGGTCACAAAGTTGCACGAGACAATCACCAACTCGCCGACAGTGGAAGTGATTTCTGTATCAGTAATAATTCCGGCAAACGCAACGCTATCAGTGCCTGAAGTGCTGCCTGTTGTAAACAGCTCAAAGCTTGCGTCCGTTGCATCATTTACCTTTACAACGTCTTCAATCAATCCAGCTTGACCAGTGGCATCAGGATCGTAAACAAGCTCGACAGTACCTTCGCCGGAAACTAAGCCACCAACAAAACTTTTGAACGTATCACCATGATCCGTGGTTTCATACGTTTCCTTAGTGATCGTCAGGCTCCAGCTGCGTGTGCCAACAACAGCTGCAAGGCTGCCACCGCCAGTTTCAAACTGGACAGAACCTTGCTCTCCGCGAATAGTGGCCATGGTCAGAGTTCCTCGATGAATTCAAAGGTCACACGGACCTGAGTTTGCAGAAAGCCCTCGGGAGAAGCCTTAGCTAAAACCTCTGGACCAATTGGAGCGTCGAAGTAAACCCCCGACACAATGACCCTATTGTATAGGTCGCGTATCCTCTTGGCGATAACGTAGTTGCCACCGACTCCAACACCAAGAGCACTGAAAACGTTGACAGTGATCAAACCAATAACACGATTTTGAGAGTTAGCAGTCAGACCCTGCCCTAAATACTGACTTGCGCCAAATTCAGTCAAGCACTGCACCCAGGACGAATTTGCCGGAGGATCAAAAGCCATGTTGTGAAAAACAACTGGCACTACAGGAGCGCTTGCAAGCTCAGTTGCAAGCCTGCTTTCCAGCACAGCGCGAATGGTATTGAGGTCAGCAGCTGCCATTAGTTTTGCCTCCTAAACGCCTCAACAAATCGTGGCACTTCATTTACGGCAATTTCTTTGGCAATTCGCTCTGGAAATCCAGGCTGCGTGCCTTTTCGTGTTCGGTATCGCCCTCCCCAACTATCTGGCAAGTTATTGCCATAAATTACAGGTTCGGCATATTCCATATTATTTGTAATTTCAGCTTTCAGTTGCCCGATATTTGTTTGCCAAGCACTTCTAAGCCTTCCAGTGTCAACTGGTGTTTCTTCTTTTACTTGCTTAGTCCAGCTTAATGCTGTTGCCTCAACAACATGCTGAATCTCTTCTTTCATCAAGCCAGCGATCTGGTCAATTTTAATTTGACGCGCCATCGCTATGCCCTCAGGGTTAATTCGTAGCTGATAGCAGTGGTTCCTTGTGGATAGGTCTCAACTGCAATAACTTGATAAACCACGCTATCAACAACAGCCAAGTCTTTTGTCTCCGGTGCTGCCGTTAAATCAGCAGCAGCAACCGTAAGTTTTTTGTCTTTGGTTTGATTTAGTTCGTTTTCTTTTCTTGCGACAACATCTGTCAAAACTCCTTTGACTTCTTCATCGGAAAAAGTTTGAGAAACAGTTCCTGCCGCAGGATCGTAAGCACCAGCCGTCACAAAACGTATTGTCACGTCACCGCCAAGCGGCTTGATCGCCTTGCTGACAGCGCCTTGTAAAGCTTGAGCTATTCCCATCAGGCGATATATCCAATGACAGTGCCAGAAGTCAGCCTGACCGATGTGATCACAAGGCCCTCAATACAAGAGGACGTATTGAAGTTGATTGCAGTGGCATCGCCTCCAGCAAGGTTTTCGTCAATTCCTTCTGCTGTCAGCGTATGAATCACAGAATCCTCAAGCGCC
>NZQM01000250.1 GCA_002695905.1 Parvibaculum sp. | reverse complement strand
TTTGTAATTCAGAGTTATGATACGGCGTTTACCAAGCGGGAAACGTCGGATTTCTCGGCTATTACGACGTGGGGCGTGTTTTATCCTAACGAATCGGGGCAGCCGGGACTTATACTTTTGGACAGCAAGAAGGGTCGATGGGATTTTCCGGAGCTAAAAGAGGTGGCTTTGGAGAATTATAAGTTCTGGGACCCCGACACCGTCATTGTGGAGGCGAAGGCGAGTGGTTTGCCCTTGACCCACGAGCTACGGAACATGGGTATACCGGTTGTAAACTTCACACCGAGTAAAGGTAACGACAAAGTGTCGCGGGTACATAGTGTTTCGCCGTTATTTGAGGCTGGAATGGTCTGGGTCCCCGACGAGATATTTGCCGATGAGTTAATTGAAGAGGTCGCGGCCTTTCCAAATGGCGAATACGACGACTTGGTCGATAGTATGACACAGGCATTAATGCGGTATCGTCAAGGAAATTTTGTTCAATTACCGACGGATAGTTGGGAAAATGATGAAAGTTCTGCTAGAGTAAGGGTATATTACTAATATAGTACGATTGCGCGAATACCCTTGTACACTTTGCTCCATATAATAAGGATAATCTAATGGCCCTACCTCTTTACTTAGCCAAAGCTGGTGCAGCAGCTTTAATAAGACAACTGATGAAAAAAGGTTTGACTAGAGGTGAAGCAACAAAAGTTGTTGCTCAAACAAAAACGCCTAGACAACTTCAACAAGTAGGCGTGAGAAAGGGTATAGATAAGGCCGGCAAAAAAGCAGGAGAGGCGTATCAAAAACTTCTAGCTATGGATAAAAAGAATAGAAGTGGTTTAGTGGAAGAATCCGTAGCTTCTAAACTAGCTTCTAAACCTGCAAAGAAGGCTTTAAACAACTCCAAAAAAAATAACACAAAAGCCGCAGCCGCAGCCGCAGCTTTGGCATCTACCCCTAGCTCAACAGGAGGAAAAAAAACTCCAACTTCAAAACCTGAGTACTCATTACCTACCGTAGATGTTCCCTCTCAAATTACTATGTCTAAAGGTGGTGCAGTTAAAAAAATGGAATCGGGTGGCGCGGTCGGTGCCTCGCGGAAATCGGCTCGTAAAAGTATTGACGGTTGCGCTGTTAGAGGTAAGACACGAGCAACAAGAAAAGTCTAAAGGATAAAAAATGGAAGAGTCTTACGACAAAGGGGTTGGAAGTTTATTTTTAGATTACCTTAGAGGTAATGTTCAGTCTCAAGGAGACATTCGGTATTCTGCCGGATTAGCTGACCGTTATGGTGATGACGTTTCTGATAAACCCTACACTCAGGAGTTGTATGGCGATAACCCTAATTTTATGTCGAAGCTTCAAGCTAGAGGTTACTCTTTCGACTCAGATGGCCGACCCACAACCAGAAGGGATGTTCCTACCGTTCAAGAATTAATAGATGCTCGTGCTCATGTGTTAGCTCCTGCGTTATACGTCACACAAGGTTACTCTCCCGGCTCGGTAAGCTTTTTCGGTGGCCTAAAAGAAGTTTTGGATACAGTAACCGGATCAAGTTTTGATGATGTTAGCATGGACTTTCGGAATAACCGTGAAGGTATAGAATTAGGCAAACGGTTAGGTAGAGATGTTACTCCTGAAGAAGTGACTCAGGCTGCCGATGATCTTATTCTTAATCAATTAGATAAGATCATGTCCAGAACAGAAGACCAACAACGAGCACCCGAAGGAGCTCCGGAAGAAGCTCCTTATAACTATTATTCTCCAGAAACGGGACCCGATATTTATTTTCCAAGAAACCCTAAGGGAACCTTTAACGTCCGTAGGGGCGGGGGCTAACGCGTAAGGATACATTAAATGACTGAAGCTAAAAAAGGATTTGGAACCTTCATGGAAAATGCGGTTCCTTCGCAACTTGACGAAGCGGATTTGGATGCCGAACTAGAGCTAGAGCTCCCCGGCTCACGGAACACGGTCCAAGCGATGATTGAAGCGGAAGACGTTGGACAAATTGAGATTGAACAAGACGACGACGGGGGCGTTACAATTGATTTTGAGCCGATGGATCAGCGTGAAGGCGGCGGGGATTTTTACGATAATCTTGCTGAGGATATTCCAACTAGAGAGTTACAGCGCATTGCCGGTGAGTTACTGGGAGAATTTGATGCGAACAAGGCTGGTCGTCAGGAATGGGAAGAGGCCTACGCGGACGGACTAGAACTACTTGGTTTTTCTTACGAGGAAAGAACGCAACCGTTCCAAGGCGCGTCGTCCGTGACGCATCCTTTGTTGGCAGAGGCCGCGACACAATTTCAGGCACAAGCGTTTAATGAGTTATTGCCGGCTGGTGGTCCTGTTCGTACTGTTGTGATGGGCAAGGAGACGCGAGAGAAGGTTAGTCAGGCGCGGCGCGTTAAGAATTTTATGAACTACTACATCACGGATGTGATGGAAGATTACACGCCAGACATGGACCAGATGTTGTTCTATTTGCCATTGGCGGGTTCGACATTCAAGAAGACTTATTATGATGAGACGATGGGCCGTGCGGTATCTAAGTTTGTACCTGCTGAGAATTTAGTTGTTCCTTATGAGACGGCGGACTTGGATACGTGTCCTAACATTACGCAAGTTTTTAGGATGAGTCTTAATGATTTGCGAAAAAAACAGATTGCAGGTTTTTACAGAGATATTAATGTTATTCCGGCGCAGTCAGAAATTAGCGGCGTAACCGAAGAAATAAACAAGATTGATGGTGTAGAGCCGTCGCAGATTGATTATGACTGTACGTTACTAGAGTGTCATGTTGATTTAGATTTAGAAGGATACGAAGAGGTTGGAGAAGATGGAGAACCTACTGGAATCAAGGTTCCCTATATCGTAACGATTTCAGAAGACAATGGTGAAGTTTTATCTATTAGACGTAATTATCGGGAAGACGATGAGTTAAAGAAAAAGATTCAATACTTTACTCACTTTAAGTTTTTACCTGGTTTTGGTTTTTACGGTCTAGGACTTATTCACACCATTGGCGGTTTGTCACGGACGGCTACTGCTGCGTTGAGGCAATTGATCGATGCGGGTACTTTGTCCAACCTGCCTGCTGGTTTTAAAGCCAGAGGACTTCGTATTCGAGACGATGATGATCCACTCCAGCCCGGTGAATTTAGAGATGTGGACGCTCCGGGCGGTGCCATCCGTGACTCCCTCATGCCTTTGCCTTTTAAGGGTCCTGACCAGACATTGTTTCAACTGTTAGGTTTTGTGGTTCAAGCGGGTCAGCGGTTTGCAACGATTACTGATTTAAAAGTTGGTGATGGTAATCAAAGTGCGGCGGTAGGCACTACGATTGCGATGATGGAGCAAGGCTCTCGTGTGATGAGCGCAGTGCATAAACGTTTGCATTACGGCATGAGACAGGAGTTTAAGATTTTGTCTCGTGTGATGAGTGAAAGTTTACCGCAAGAATATCCATACTCTGTTATTGGTGCCGAAGCAAGTGTTATGCGTTCGGATTTTGATGATAGAGTAGATGTGATTCCGGTAAGTAACCCTAACGTATTCAGTCAGGCGCAACGTATCGTACTAGCGCAAACAAAACTACAATTGGCGGGTGCTGCACCGGAATTACACAACATGCACGAAGTTTATCGTGACATGTACGAGGCTTTAGGTGTGACCGATGCGGACCGAATAATGAAGTCCGTGCCTGAAGAAGAGCCCAGACCATTAGACCCTGCTCAGGAAAACATTGATTCTTTGGATATGCTTCCCTTGAAAGCCTTTGAGGGTCAGAATCATCAATCTCATATCATGGCGCACTTGGTTTTTGGTTCTAGTCCAATGGTTGGCTCATTACCTCCGGTAGCTATGGCTTTACAAAAACATGTGATGGAGCATGTAAAGATTGCAGCACAAGAACAAGCGATTACCGCTTATTCTCAACAAAGAGCGCAATTGGGCCAAGAAGTTTCTCCTGAAGAAGAAATGCTTCAAATGGAGCAATTGGTGGCTCAGTTTGTTGCAGAGGGTATGCAGCAGGTTAAACAGTTGTCTGGTCAGTTATCTGGAGCCGGTCAGCCTGATCCGTTGGTCAAGTTGAAAGAAACTGAATTACAGCTTAAAGCTCAGGCGGAACAGAACGATGCTCAGTTAGATGCTCAAAAGCTTAACTTGGATGCTCAAGCTCTTCAGGCTCGAAAAGATCAATTCCAGCAACGTCTGCAATCACAAGAATCTCAAACTGCTGCTAGAATACAATCTGCTATGGAACGTGAGTTACTTAAGCAAAGGTCTCAGTAATGCAAGAATTTATGGATATTTGGCCAATTGTGTCTGGGTTAATAGCTGTTGCGGCTATTGCGGTTGCTTTTCGCGCTGAAATTACCGCTAGAGTTAAAAGTCTAGAAGAAAAAGTTAAGACGTTGTTTGATATGATTAATCGCATGAAATGAAAGATTTTGACTTATCTAAGGCGCTTGCAAGTTTAGTTCCAGTTCTACTGGCAGCAATGTGGTGGGTAATATCCAGCATTGGCGAGATCACGTCAGACATTCAGTTGATTCGCGCCAATCAAATGCAGTTGATAAGCCCGCAAGGTGTTATTGTTCCTAGTCCCGGCAATGCTTTTGCGCGTCAAGAGCTTAAAGAAGAAATGCTGGGGCACATTCATGACCTTAAAGTTAGGGTTAAGCTATTAGAAGAAAGAGGTAAATAATTATGATGAGCAGCAGTCTTAAACAAATGATTCCCCAAATGGTAGCAAGTGGGCAATTTAAAAAAGTAGATACTCCGGATCAGGTCTCTGGAGGAGGAATGTCTCCTAGGATTCAACCTCAAACTATAAAGGTAGGTCCTATGCAGCGCTCTGGAGTAGCTGTTCCAACTCCAGGAGGAGCTCCGGCTGTTGTACAAGGGGGTGGTTTTAACTCCGGTATAATGTCTATGTTGGCTGATCCGGCTATACGAGAAAGACTTAATCTGTCTACTCCCACACCAAACGTTGAACCGGTAGCTCAGGAACCCGTTACAGAAGCTCCTGTTCAAAACACCNTNGCGCAACAATTTTTGAGTAGTCCGGAGTATCGGACGGCGTACGATAGTTATTTAAATAGACTTTCTAATCCACAACCAGTTATTAGCCCGTATCAAGCTTTTGTTGATGCCCGGATGGAAAGAGAGCAGTCTGGAAACAGACCTTACGTTAATCCTTTTAGGAGAACAGCATGAAATCAAAAGTAAAGTTTATGGGTTCTGCCCCATCTAATCCACCAAAAGCAGTAGAGTATGCCGACATTAAAGATCAAGGTCGTATTCCTTATGGAAAAACTGCGGATGCACCTATGGCGGGAGACACTGTAAAGCGTATGACTATGCGTGGAGCGGGAGCCGCGATCAAAGGTACAAAATTTAACGGTTGTTAATTTGCCTAGTAGGAGGCGGATATGATATCAAGATTATTAGAAAAGGTAATAGAGAGCACTTTAGGAGCTTTAATCTGGTTAGCTGATTTAATACAAGATGTAGTTATTTGGGTGTACACCAAAATTAAAAACATCTTTATTTGGGTTTTAGCAAAGCTAGGCATTGATGTATGTAAGTGTGAAAAATAAGGAGGCACTATGGCTCTACTTAACGCACTCATTGGCCCTGTTACAGGGCTTTTAGATAAGTTTGTTGAAGATAAAGATNAGAAAGCAGCGTTAGCNCATGAAATTTCNACNATGGCNGANAGGCATGCACAGNAACTTGCNCTTGCACANGTTGAAGTTAACAAAGCTGAAGCAGCTAGTAACTCAGTTTGGAAAGGTGGTTGGAGACCATTTGTGGGTTGGGTGTGCGGTGCTGCCTTTGCTTATCATTTTGTGCTCCAGCCTCTGGCTATTTTTGGTCTCGCTGCCTATGGTATGGAAGTACCTCCTCTACCNAATTTCGACATGGGTCAATTAATGACTGTNNTNATGGGTATGCTAGGNCTNGGNGGNCTTCGTAGTTTTGAAAAATACAAACATGTGGCGAAATAATGGCACGAATTAAATTAGACGCACCTATTAGAACTAGGATAAAAAAGAAGACTTCTATAGGAAGCTCGGTAAATTCTAGGCCTAGAAGTAAAAACGATAAAAGAAGTTTTAAAAAGTATCGAGGGCAGGGACGATGAGTTTTAAACTTTCGCAACGAAGTTTAGATCGATTAAAAGGATTAGACCCGGATTTAATAGATGTTGTCCAACGAGCAATAGATATAACCGAAATAGATTTTGGTGTTTCAGAAGGTTTAAGAACGTTAGAACGTCAAAAAGAATTGGTAGAAAAAGGCGCTAGTCAAACTTTAAAAAGCAAACATTTAGGCGGAAAAGCCGTAGATTTGGTGGCCTATATAGGTCCTAGAGTAAGTTGGGAACTAAAAGTTTACGATGATATAGCTGATGCTATGCGCCAAGCTGCTAAAGAATTAGACGTGACACTTCGGTGGGGAGCCGCTTGGCATAAAAANCTAACCGATACCGACATGCCCTCGGAAGATTTGATGAACGAATATATTGATTTACGACGTTCACAGAACAGAAGACCCTTTATAGACGCGCCTCATTTCGAACTCGCATAAAAATTAGCCATTCCTATATAGGATATGCTAAGATAATCTACGATTTTATTAGACTATATGCGAGGAGCGATGGATGAGATATATGTAGCGGAAGCAGTATTTAGAATTATTCGTGAGCGGCGTACTGGAATTGTAGATTTATTGCAATATGGTAACGTTAAATCAATGGAGCACTATCGTGAGCTTATGGGAAACATAGATTCCTTAAATCACGTAGAACAGGAACTCAAGGGCCTGCTAGAAAAACAGGAGCAATCTGATGACTGAAGAAGTAAAGAAAGAAAAAAAACCTAATTTAGCCGAGGCTTATATAGATAAACCAGTGCTAAATCCAGAATTAATTACCGGTTCTTTATTAGACCGCTTGCCTCAACCTACCGGATGGCGAGTATTAATTCTTCCTTACAAGGGTAAAGCTAAAACTGAAAGCGGCATATTTTTGCCCGATGAGGTTCAAGATAAAAAACAGATCTCTACGCAAGTAGGGTACGTTTTAAAACTAGGACCTTTAGCTTACAAAGATACAGAAAAGTTTCCGTCGGGGCCTTGGTGCCAAGAGAAACAGTGGGTGATGTTTGCTCGTTACGCTGGATCTCGATTTCAAATAGACGGAGGAGAAGTTAGAATTCTTAACGATGACGAGATTTTAGCTTCTATTCTAGATCCTGAAGACATTCACCACTTATGAGGAATAAATAATGGCCGAAACAGAAGCTAATTACGAAATGGAAACAGAACCGGATACCGAAGTAGAGGTTTCTTCGGTAGAAGAAACAAACGATAATGCTGCCTTACAAGCGGATACTGAAGTTTCGGGGGATGATCAGTTTAAAAAAGCTGAATCAGCCACTCAAAAACGAATAGACCGCTTAACTAAGAAAATGAGAGAGGCTGAACGTCGTGAGCAAGAAGCTATTAATTATGCTCGTAACGTGCAAACAGAAGCCGAACAATTAAAACAACGTATGAATAACTTAGATAACAGTTATGTTTCTGAGTTTAGTACTAGAGTTAGCGCTCAAATGGATCAAGCGGAATCGGATTTGTCTAGAGCGATGGAGCTTGGCGATACTAAAAATGCAGTGGAAGCGCAACGTAAGATAACTGCTTTAGCTATTCAAGCCGACCGGGCAGAACAAGCAAAAGCCCAGCAAGCTCAATATGCAGAACAAGTACAACACGCGCAACAAGTACAACAAGCCCCTCAACAAGTAGCGCAACAACCGAAAAGACCCGATCCTAAAGCAGAGGAATGGGCCACTAAAAACAAGTGGTTTGGCGAGGATCAAGCTATGACTTATGCTGTTTTTGGGTTACACAAGAAACTTATCGAAGATGAAAAGTTTGACCCACAAAGTGATGAGTACTATACTGAACTGGATCGACGAATGGCGGAAGAGTTTCCGCATAAGTTGAAAGGCCAAAACAAGCGTCCCGCTCAGACGGTTGCATCAGCCTCAAGAACAGCCACAACTGGGCGCAGTGGGAGAAAGGTTCGACTCACCCCGAGCCAAGTCGCAATAGCGAAAAAATTGGGTGTGCCACTTGAAGAATACGCGAAATACGTGAAGGAGTAATAAAGATGACTGAAGAAACTAAGATCGATAGAGCCCCTCGCGCAACTAAAACTAGGGAGAAACAAGCCGTGCGTAAACCTTGGGCTCCCCCCTCTGTATTAGATGCACCACCTGCACCTGACGGTTATACGCATCGTTGGATTCGCTCGGAAACGAGAGGATTTGATGATCAAAAAAACGTCAGCTCAAAATTAAGGGAAGGTTGGGAATTAGTCCGTAAAGATGAATATCCTGACTTTGAAGGCCCTGTAATAGAATCAGGTAGATATTCCGGTGTTTTTGGACAGGGTGGTTTAATTCTCGCAAGAATGCCATTGGAAACTGTTGCTGAAAGAACTGAACACTTCCGAAGACGAAGTCAAGATCAGATGGATGCGGTAGACCATGACATGATGCGCGAGAACTCACATTCGACTATGACGATTAATAAACCTGATCGTCAATCTCGTGTAACTTTTGGTGGTCCGAAAAAATAATTAAGGGCTGCCCCTTTTAGGAGAAAAACTCATGGCAAATGCAACAACCGCCTATGGTCTTCGTCCTATCGGGATGGTTGGAAGTGGTCCAAACTCTACTGGTGTAACTGAGTATGAGATTGCTTCTAACAATACTAATGCTATTTTTCAGTACTCTATCTGCGTTCCTTTAGCAGCGGGTGTTATTGATCAAGCGGGTGCCACCAGTGGTGGAACTACGCAAGCATTAGGTGTCCTAATGGGCGTTCAATACCATGATTCCGTACAGAAAAAACCTGTATGGTTAAACTATTGGCCTGGTTCAGGCTCTGTTAGCGTTGACACTAACTATCCAGTTAAAGCCTTCGTAGCAGATAACCCTAACCAACTATTCAAGGTAGCGTCAGACGCTTCGCTAACAGACCGTGCAACGGCTCTGACAGCAGTGTTTGCTAACGCTTCTCTTGGAACCTCCGCACGAACTGGTAGCACTGATACAGGTGTCGCTAGTGGTGCTCTTAGCGTGTCTTCTATTGCAACAACAGCTACACTACCACTTAGAATCGTTGGTATTATGGACGATGAAGCAAACAGTGATTACACTGCTGCTGGTATTCCGCTTGTTGTTCGATTGAATGCACATTTCAACGCCGGAACCCGTAGGTTTGATTCACAAACCACTGCGGATTCTACCGGTATTTAAGGAGGGTTAAAACATGGCTATTTCTCGCGCACAACTGGCGAAAGAGCTAGAACCCGGCCTTAATGCCTTGTTCGGGCTCGAATACAACCGTTACGAAAATGAGCATTCTGAAATCTTTGAAGAAGAGTCTTCGGACAGAGCTTTTGAAGAAGAAGTGATGCTTGCTGGTTTCTCTACAGCACCTGTTAAAAACGAAGGCAATGCCATTAGTTTTGACGATGCACAAGAAACATTTACAGCTCGTTACACACACGACACAATCGCGCTTGCTTTCTCGATTACAGAAGAGGCTGTCGAAGACAACCTTTATGATCGACTTGCTTCGCGATACACAAAGGCTCTTGCACGTTCAATGGCCCAGACAAAGCAAATCAAGGCGGCTGCTATCTTGAACAATGCGTTCAATACAGCCAACCCTGTAGGTGATGGAGCAGCTCTTTGTTCCGCAGCTCACCCAAGCCTTTCTGGTAACCAGCGTAACTTATTGTCAACAGCGGCTGACCTCAACGAGACTTCTCTTGAGCAGATGCTTATTGACATTGCAGGTCTTACCGATGAGCGTGGTCTAAAGATTGCTGTTCGTGGTACAAAGTTAATTATCCCTAAAGAACTGCAATTTATTGCAGAGCGGGTTATTAACTCAAACCTACGTTCAGGAACTGCGGACAACGACAACAACGCAATGAAGAATATGGGAATGCTTCCTGAAGGTGCAGTGGTAAACCACTTCCTGACAGATACAGACGCTTTCTTCATTAAAACTGACGCACCTAACGGCTTCAAGTACTTTAACCGTTCGCCAATTAAAACGGCAATGGAAGGAGACTTTGATACCGGTAACATGCGATTCAAGGCACGAGAGCGTTACAGCTTTGGTGTTTCTGATTGGCGTTGTGTCTTCGGTACACCGGGTGCATAACCCTTTGTAAAATAAGACAAAATCTTATTTGTGAAGACTGGGAAAGGGATAGGTAAAACTATCCCTTTCTTTTTGCTTTAAAATTTTGTATTCTATAGGTATCCTGACAGCCGCATGGGGTGGCTGACAATTGCCAAGACAGGAGATAAAAATGGCTAATACTACTTTTTCTGGACCAGTACGATCCGAAAACGGATTTGTATCTGTATCTAAAAACGCCACTACGGGCGCAATCACAGACATTACTACTTATGGAGGAGCTCCCGTTTCTTTAGCGGATGCGGATGTAACTCTTACTAATGCTACACACAGCGGCAGGGTTTTACTTGTTCCTGATGGTGGGCAAGACAATACATACACTCTTCCGGCACCAGTAGCGGGAGCGGTATTTAGATTTGTTTATGCTGGAGGAGCCGCAGATGCAACAGATGCGCTTATCGTTACTCCAGGCAATACAAATTTTTATATTGGTGGGGTTACCTTCCTTGATTCAGATAATGAAATCAGTTCTGTTTTTTCTGATGGTAACTCAAACAGCAGTATTCAAATAAATGTACCACAGGCTTTTGATATAACTATTGTTGGTAAGGACACAACTAATTATCAAATTTTTGGTAATGTTACCTCAGCAACTGCTCCCGCTTTTGCAGATCAATAATAGGAGGTCTAAATGGCTGATGCAGTGGCTACACAGACCCTTGTAGACGGGCCTAAATATGCAGTAATGAAATTTACAAACGTTTCGGACGGAACCGGAGAAAACGCCGTTACGAAAGTGGATGTAAGTTCTTTGGACAACAGCGCAGACGGCGATGCCTGTACCGGAGTCGTTATTGAACGGATTTGGTGGCAATGTATCGGTATGAAAGTGCAAATCCTGTGGGACGCAAGTTCGGACTTGTTTTGTATTGAATTAGGTGAAAACCAAAGTGGAGACCATGATTACACTATTTTTGGTGGTCTCCTTAACAATTCAGGTTCAGGTAAAACAGGAGACGTTAATTTCACTACAGTCGGTCATTCTAGTAATGATACCTATACTGTAATCATGTACTTACGCAAAAAGTTTGATTGAGTGAACAATGGCGACTGTTAAAAACGTAGAGCGTTTGCCTTCAGGACGGTTAAAATACCGGGGAGAAACTTTTGCAGGTTTTAATAAGCCTAAAAATACCCCCGGTAAACCGAAAAAAAGTGCAGTTCTTGCTAAAAAAGGTGACCAAGTCAAGCTGGTTCGGTTTGGCGACCCGAATATGTCGATTAAAAAAGACCAGCCTGCTCGCAGAAAAAGTTTTAGAGCGCGTCACAAATGTGACACCTCCAAAGATAAATTTTCTGCGCGGTTTTGGTCGTGTAAAGCGTGGTGATTAAAATGACTAAATTAACACCGGAAGAAGTTTTAAGTAAGTTAGCTCATCACGAAATGAAATGTGAGCTTCGGTACAAGAATATTGAGGAACGTTTAGATTCTCAAAAAGAGGATTTAAAAGGACTGAGTAATAAACTTTGGTTTTTAGTCGTTTTAATTATTGTAACTCCAATGGTACACCGTTTATGGGGTTAGTATGGGCTCTAGAGTAAAAACAGGTCCTAAGCCTTCTCCTTGCGAAGTCACGTACTACAGAAAAGGTGGTGCGGTTTCTAGCAAGTCAAAAGGAAGTAAAATTTGTCCCGAAGGTAAAGCTTGGGCAAAAAGAACTTTTGATACTTATCCTAGCGCTTACGCTAATTTAGCTGCTTCAAAGTACTGTAAAGACCCTAATTACGCTAAGAAGTCTAAAGGCGGAAAGCGAAAGGGCAAGTAATGGGTAAGTTGCAAGATTGGGTAGATGAGGAATGGGTCCGCATAGATAGCTCAGGTAACATTGCGGGAGCTTGTGGTACGTCAAAAAACAAGAAAAACCCAGATCGCTGTTTGCCTAAAGCAAAGGCTCAAAGTTTAAGTAAATCGCAAAGAGCTTCAACGGCTCGTAAAAAGAAACGAGAAGGCGCTAAAGGGAAACAAGTTGTTTCTAACACCGAAAGTGCTAAAGTTAGAAAAATGGAAAACGGTGGAGTTGTGGCCATAGGTTGCGGCAAAATTTTGCCGGACCGAAGAAAATACACTACGGGCGCAGTTTCTAAAAAAGCATGACTTTTTTTATAGGAGATCCTGTAGAAAAAACAGTTGTAGAGGAAATTAGGTCTTGGTCTGAAAAGATACTAGAAAAACCTAATAAATTTTTTAATAATTTAGCGCCATGCCCTTTTGCTAGGGGGGCTTGGTTAGATGATAAAGTAGCTTTTTTGTTTAAAAACGAAGACAGCTATCAAGATTTATACACGGCTTTGTCGCAATGGACAGACACGCACGACTTAGCCATACTGGTTGATTTTACGTTTGACGAAGACCCGGATAAATTTTATGTTTTTTTAGATGAGGTAAACACTGCAATTTCAAAAGGGTTTTTTATAAACAGAGATATGTGGGTTGTAGGATTTCATCCTTATGACGAAGCTTCCGAGTTTTCAGAAGAGGCTGATTTTGAACCTTTGACGGAAATAAATTACGCTATGATTTTTGTTCAAAGACTGTCTAAGTTGCAAGAGTCTGCACACAAAATTAAGAAAAACGGGTATTATGATAATTATGATGAGGAGTATAATGCTTCTTATATTTTTAAACGTAGAGAAGAATTTTACAGGAGACTAAAAAATGGCAATGGCACCTAAGAAAAAAATGCGTGGCGGCGGCATGGTCAAGAAAATGCGTGGCGGCGGTATGGTTAAGAAAATGCGCGGCGGCGGTATGGTTAAGAAAATGGAAGTCGGTGGAGCAGTAGGAACAGGAAAAAGAGCAGGAGCA
>NZQM01000249.1 GCA_002695905.1 Parvibaculum sp. | reverse complement strand
ACAAAATTTCAACAAAAACAATGAGTTAACCAGCCTTTGATGCAGCCGCCACATAGGGGCCGAAAGCCGCCAGCATTTCGGGTGTCAGACGTCGCGGCCGACCATCTGTATCAATGCAGGCCGCCTTTACGATGGCCCGCCAAATGGGCTCTCTATCGCGCGTGATCACCTGCTCAAATTCCAAGCGCGCACCCCGGGCGGTGATGTAGCGGCTCTCCACCTCCAGCAGATCATCGATCCGGGCAGGAGCCAGAAACTCAATCTCCATTTTCTGGATGGCAAAGGCCAAGGGCGGATCAAGCTCCAGAATTTCTGAGTGATGNANNCCCGCNAGNCGCAGGAAATCGCTCCGGCCGCGCTCGGCAAACTTTAGATAGTTTGCGTGATAGACGATGCCGCTGAAGTCCGTGTCTTCGTAATAGATCCGGATCGGCAAACGATGAACCCCATCAACGATCCTCCCCGATAGATCAGGCCAATGCGTGTCACTCACTTACCATCTCCATCAAACAATCCACCTTGGCCGCCCTGCCCCGGCACGCCTGAGGGAGTTGGAAGCCCCAAATGCTGGAACGCGGCAGGTGTCAGCACCCGCCCGCGCGGGGTGCGTTGAACGAGCCCGTTCTGAATAAGATAGGGCTCAACAATCTCTTCAATAGCATCGCGGGGCTCTGACAAAGCCGCTGCAATNGTCTCAATACCCACCGGNCCACCAGAAAATTTGTGCGCAATGGTGGTGAGATAACGATGATCAAGACCATCAAGACCCAGACGGTCCACCTCAAGGCGGGTGAGCGCTTTGTCCGCAAGGTCCGCATCAATCTGCACCGCGTCTGCCACCGCCGCAAAATCCCGTACGCGTCTGAGCAACCGTCCGGCGATCCGTGGTGTGCCCCGCGCACGTCGNGCAATTTCAAGTGCCCCATCGTCGGTGATCTTCATACCCATCACACNTGCGCCCCGTCGCACGATCAACTCCAGCTCATCCACCTCATAGAAGTTAAGACGAANAGGAATGCCAAAACGATCTCTGAGCGGTGTTGTGAGAAGCCCGGTCCGCGTTGTCGCACCGACAAGGGTAAAAGGGGCGAGTTCAATCTTTACCGACCGTGCCGCAGGTCCTTCTCCGATAATGAGATCAAGTTCAAAATCTTCCATTGCTGGATAGAGGATTTCTTCAACCGCCGGGTTAAGCCTGTGGATTTCATCAATGAAGAGCACGTCGCGCTCATCCAAATTAGTCAGCAGCGCCGCAAGGTCGCCTGCCTTCGCGATCACCGGTCCGGAGGTTGATCGGAAGTTGACACCGAGCTCCCGTGCGACAATTTGAGCAAGCGTTGTTTTGCCGAGACCCGGCGGGCCCGCAAACAACACGTGATCCAGTGCTTCCTTGCGCTTGGCCGCCGCTTCGATAAAGACAGACAGGTTTTCCCGCGCCTGACGCTGGCCAGTAAATTCCGACAGGTGTTGTGGACGAAGCTGCGCTTCGCTCATATCTTCTTCATGGGGCGCACCGCCCACCAAACGCTCGCTCCCAACTGACCCATCACTCATTGGGCCAACTCCTTCAAGCCGACGCGGATGAGCGCTTCAGCACTTGCATCCTCATCCAATTGTTTCGTGGCAGCTGCGACAGCCGTTGCTGCCTGAGCATGCGCGTAACCGAGATTAACGAGTGCAGACACCGCGTCACGCACCGCACNGCCTGCGCCGGGAACAGCTTCTCCATCGGAACTGGCCAGAACCGGCGCGAGCTTGTCAGGCATAGGCGCCTTGTCTTTCAACTCGCTGACAATACGACCGGCAAGCTTCGGGCCGACACCGGGCGCTTGAGTCACGGCCTTCTTATCCTCAAGTGCAATGGCATCGGCCAAACCACTTGGACCAATGGTGCCCAGCATCGCCATGGCGTGGCGCGCGCCCACACCCTGAACGGACTGTAACAGTCGGAACCAGTCCCGCTCACCACCCGTCGCAAACCCAAACAGCCGAAGCTGATCTTCGCGCACATAGGTATCGATCAGGAGCGACAGCGGTTCGCCTTTTGCGGGCACCTGACGCAGCGTGAAGCCGGAGCAGGACACGAGATAGCCGACCCCGCCCACATCCAGGATCAACCAATCCTCGCCAACCGCATCCACAATACCTGTAAGCTTGCCGATCATGCGCGTGTCACCCGCGCGTCCGCCGTCTCAACATAGGAGACCAGCGACCGGTAATGCGCATGACAGATGGCGACCGCCAAGGCGTCCGCCGCGTGCTCGCTCTTGGTTATGCACCGCGCCAACAAGGTCTCCACCATCATTTTGATCTGCTGCTTGTCAGCATGTCCGGAGCCAGTCACCGTTTTCTTGATTTTGTTGGGCGCATATTCCGCGACATCCAGGCCGGAACGGGAGGGAACGAGAAGCGCCACTGCACGCGCCTGCCCGAGCTTCAAAGCCGCTGCCGCATCCTTTGACACAAAAGCCGTCTCCACAGCAGCAGAAGCCGGTGCATGATCCGCAATCACGGACACCAAGCCTTCTTCCAGTTGAACCAGACGTTCCGCAAGCGAGAGTTTGCTGCTGGAGGTCACCGTCCCGTTCGCCACATGCGACAGGCGATTGCCGGTCACATCGATCACGCCCCATCCCATGGCGCGCAATCCAGGATCCAATCCCAGCAGTCTGACGGTTTCGCTCATGATCCAGCCTGGTCAAAGCGCAAATCCAGCGCTTACATTTCCGATCAGGCGGAGAGTTGCTCCATCACCGAATCGGACATTTCGAAGTTGGCATAAACCTGCTGCACATCATCGCTATCGTCCAGCAAATCCAACAGGCGAAGCAGTGTCTCGCCCTGATCAGCCTCTACAGGAATGGTATTGGTCGGTTTCCAGATGATGCTGGCGCTATTTGCCGCCCCAAAGGAAGCCTCAAGCGCGCCTGCAACTTCATGCAGACTTTCTGCATTGCAGATGAGCGTGTGGCCCTCTTCGTCTGACGTGCAATCGTCAGCCCCTGCTTCAATCGCCGCCTCAAACATGGCATCCGCATCTGCTGCATCTGCTGCATATTCGATGGAGCCAACCCGTTCGAAACTAAAAGAAACTGACCCCGTCTCGCCCAGATTTCCGCCATTCTTGGCGAAAATTGTGCGCACTTCGCTGGCGGTTCGATTGCGATTGTCGGTGAGTGCTTCAACAATCACGCCAACGCCGGCGGGCCCAAAACCTTCATAGCGGACCTCTTCATAGTTCTCGCCGCCCTGCTCCGTACTCTTTTTGATCGCCCGCTCAATATTGTCTTTGGGCATGGACTGAGCACGGGCTGCATTGATCGCTGCGCGCAGCCGGGGATTATGTTCCGGATCGGGCATCCCCATTTTGGCCGCCACGGTGACTTCTTTCGCGAGCTTGGAAAAGAGCTTTGCGCGCTTCTTATCCTGCGCGCCCTTACGATGCATGATGTTCTTGAACTTGGAATGTCCCGCCATGGCGTTCGCTCTTTCAACGTTTGGAAGTCTTGGGCGTTACCCATCGAAACGCCATTTTGCGCCCTTTATAGGCAGCATGCACATCAAAATCCATAGGCGCCCTGGCGGTTAGGCGACGGGGGCGCAAGCCTCTCTGTCAAACAACTCTTCGTCCCCGTTTTCCACATAGCTGAAACCTAAATCATAAAATAAAATATTCATTTTCCATTAACCTATCTGTGGTTGTATTAAAAAATAGATACAACTTCTCGGAGTATCTGGTTAGAGGCCAAGGGACGCGACGTCAACTTGGGAAAGTGGATACATCAAGACCGCCAGTGGGCGCGCCCATAGTCAATACCAAAGACGTGGGGATTTTTGAGACCAGGAGGGGAATAACCAATGTTCAAGAAAAGAAGTGCAGCCGCGGCAACCGCTGACGTGATCAGCATCACGCCTGCTCAGGAAGCGCGAAGCGTGGATGGCGAGACCCTCCTGACCATGCTGGACAACATGCCCATCAACGTCATGATGGCCGACCCGGTGGACCTGAAGATCAACTACATCAACAAGACCAGTATCGAAACGCTCAAAACAGTACGTGACCTTCTTCCTCACGAAGTCGACCCTGAAAACATGATCGGCGTTTGCATCGACGTCTTCCACAAGCAACCGTCTCATCAGCGCGGTCTTCTGGCAGATCCAAGAAATCTGCCACACAACGCCAAGATCAAGCTGGGCCCAGAAACACTGGATCTCAACGTGTCCGCTGTCCACGACAATGCAGGCACCTATGTAGGGGCCATGGTCACCTGGAGCGTTGTGACGCAACTTCAAAATGCGATCACCGACTTCGAAACCAACGTGAAGGCCATCGTGTCCGACGTCGGCAATAAGTCGACCGAAATGAAAGGCATGGCAGAGTCTCTGGCAGAAACAGCAGAACAAAGCACCAAACAGGCAAGCACCGTTGCAGCGGCAGCCGAAGAAACCACCGCCAACGTTCAAACGGTTGCAAGTGCCGCTGAAGAAATGTCCAACTCGATCAGCGAAATCACCCGGCAGGTCGCAGACAGTTCCAGCATCGCGCAGGAAGCTGTCGCAGAAGCCGAACGAACAAACAGCACCGTTCAGGGTCTGGTCGCAGCCTCAGAAAAAATTGGCGAAGTCGTAAACCTCATCCAGGACATTGCGAGCCAGACCAATCTCCTCGCCTTGAACGCAACGATTGAAGCCGCCCGCGCAGGCGAAGCCGGCAAAGGATTTGCGGTTGTGGCCGCAGAAGTAAAAGAGCTCTCCAGCCAAACAGCCAAAGCGACCGAAGAAATCGCCACGCAGATTGGCACCATTCAACAGGAGACGGAGGGCGCCGTTGATGCGATCGAGTCAATCGGCACGACGATCCAGAAAATCAACGAGATCGCCTCATCAATTGCTGCCTCTGTCGAAGAACAAAGCGCCGCAACAACGGAGATCAGCCGCAATGTCCAGGAAGCCGCAACAGGCACACAGGACGTGTCCTCCAACATCGGAACGGTGACGCAAGCCGCCGCCGATACCGGTGAGGCTGCGGGGCAGGTCCTTCAAAGCTCAGCAGAACTAAACAGCCAGGCTGATGTGCTTGGAGAAGAAGTCGAGAAATTCCTGATCGAAGTCAAAAAACTCTAACCACCCTTGCGACAGCGCCCTGAGATAGCTCTGATCCTGACCCGCCACCCGTATGGGGTCAGAGCTTGAGTACCGTCTGATCCCCGACGGTGCACGACACCCCGCCTCACCGCACCACCCTGTGCTGAGGCGGGGACTTTTTTTGTGTGGGCAAAAGAACAACCGATAGACCGCTAACTAACAATCCGCCAACTGCCATCTGCCTCCCGACATGCCGTGCCATAGGCCTGCTCCGTTCTCCCACCAACCGTAATTGTCTGTTGATATTCACGACAATATTGACCTTGAGGAGTTTGGTAGGCAGGTTTTGGTGTGACGGCACCGTAATGCCCGTTATCGGGATTGCGCCAAGTTTGCGCAGTCCCCGACGGGCCGTATTCCAGCGCATGTCCTGTCGTCCGCTCCAGATAAAGCCTATCTGCGCGATCTAGCGAACGCCCAACTTCGCCACCCGCCATTGAACCCAGCA
Organism: Parvibaculum sp.; assembly: GCA_002695905.1. Lineage (GTDB taxonomy): Bacteria > Pseudomonadota > Alphaproteobacteria > Parvibaculales > Parvibaculaceae > Mf105b01. Next base: position 7,279 of record NZQM01000249.1, on the reverse strand, counting down.
AGGTGCCGATCCCAACCGCTACCAAGCGACCAGATCCAGACCCGATTGCCGATCCCGCAAGGCCACCGGCAATGGCACCGCCAACGGTCCCAATCTGTTGCTTAGGCCCGGCACCCGGCTCGCAGGCCGCAAGTCCGAGGGTAAGAACAGCGACAAAACCAATTTTCAGCATGTTCATTTTTCAACTCCTTAACGGTGCAGGTGACTGACGTCAGGCCAGAGCCACGTTCAGAGCCCCCACATGCAGTTTATCGCAAAGCCTTGAAAGATATTAGACTTAGATCAATCGAGGTAGCTTGTTTCAGCGCCAAATAAAGTTGGCCCAAAAGGCGCTATCACTTTTCCGGCACCATTGCGCCAACTCCCGGCACTATAGATCCAAGGGCACGCAGCGAGACAAAAGTAATAGACGACGCAAGCACAACAAGCGGCGTGTAAAGCCAAATTTCGGGCGTCTTGATGATTGTGACAAGATCATCACGCCAGATACCCTCAGAAAAATTTCTAGAAAATGTCATCGTCTTCTGAGTATTGCTTCGCTCAAAGAGGCAAGAGTTCTTTCAACCGCCCCCCAACTCGCACCGGATCGACCTTAAGTGCCAGGCCTGTTTTGTCATCGGTTTCAACCAGCACACCACAGACCGTTGCAGCCCCCGACGCGGGTGTAAAGCGCCCGCTGGGAATTTTGCGGGTAAACCGGTTGATCGGCTCATCCTTTTCCATGCCGATAACGGAATTATAGTCCCCGCACATACCTGCATCTGTCTGATAGGCTGTGCCGCCATCAAATATCTGCGCGTCCGCAGTTGGCACATGGCTGTGCGTGCCGACCACCAGGCTCGCGCGCCCATCGCAGAAATGGCCCATGGCCATTTTCTCAGAGGTCGCTTCCGCGTGCATGTCAACGATAATGGCGTCTGCCACCATTCCCAACGGGCATTCCTCAAGCGCCTCATCGACACTTGCAAAAGGATCATCCAACGCATTCATAAAGACGCTGCCGAGCACATTCACCACCATCACACGGCGACCATCAGAGGTTTCGAACAGATCACTTCCTTTGCCAGGCGTGCCTTGAGGGTAGTTGCGAGGCCGGATCAACCGCGACTCTCGCTCGATATGAACAAGCGCTTCTTTTTGATCCCAGGCATGATTGCCAAGCGTGATGACGTCAGCGCCCGCATCAAAGACCTGATCGCTGATAGAGCCCGTGATGCCAAACCCGCCAGCGGCATTCTCTCCATTCACGACGACAAAATCAGCTTTGAGATCTGCGCGCAGGCGCGGCAATGCCGCAATGGCAGCATCCCGGCCCGCCCGGCCAACCAGATCACCCAAAAACAATAGTCTCACAAACTAGTCCTTTCAGAGCATTTCCAGTTGAAGTTGAAGCACTTCAACGTCCGGAAATGCGGCACAATAGATAGTTAGAGCGGTTTTCGTGAATCACAATCCAAATGAGAACTGCTCTAAAAGCGGCGACTGCCTTTTTCGGTAACCACCCAATCCAAAGGCTGGTCATACACATCCTGCGGCAGCGTGTCATATTCCTGGACCGAATAAGCGATGCCGACGGCGAGACAAGGGCGTTTGGCCCGAAGCGCTTCCAGTGTGCGGTCGTAAAAGCCACCACCATAGCCCAAGCGAAATCCATTCAAATCAAAGGCGACGAGCGGAATAAGCAGAATATCAGGGATAATCTCAGCCGCCTTTTTAACCGGCACCTGCGTCCCAAAGGCGCCCTCATCTGTTTTATCTCCAGGCGTCCATCTGAAAAAGCGCAGCGCCTTGTCAGCACCAGTCACCCGCGGCAGCGCGCAGGTATGCCCGAGCTGACCAAGCTCGCTCATCAGCGGAATTGGGTCAGCCTCCGAGCGGATCGGAAAATACCCGGCGATAGAGGCACCTGACGTTCGCGGCACATCAGCCAGGAAATGGTCGAGAATGGCTTGCCCCACCGCCTCGCCAAGGGATTTCCGTGCATCCGCGCGATTTTGCAATGCCTGCTGCCGAAGCACTGATTTGGAGAGGTTCGCCGTGGTGGAGGGTGTTTGGTCAGGCATTGGGGTTCAACAAAGCTGAAAGGCCGAGCCAAAAGAGACTGGCTGAAACAAAGTGGGCCCACCGGATCGTTGGAACAGTGATTCTCGGAGACCTACAAGAGTAGGTGGGCACCGTGTGAAGCAGGCCACGGCCCGCCCCAGGGACAGTTCCCTAGAGAAACGTAAGGCCCCGAGCAATAGCGTTCCTGACGCATCCGGCAGCACCCGCGTTAATTATAACATGCTTCTGCCCCGAGCGTTTTCAATAAAAGTTGCGCGCTTTTATGGTTCGAAAACGCGGCACAAAGGACAGAGCGTTTTAAATAAAAATTGCGGGACTTTATGGTTCGCTCAGCCGAGACAGCAATACTCAGGAAGCTTCGAGCGTATCCGCCATCTTCTCAATTCGGCTCGCCGCAGCGCTCATAAAGGTCGTGAGCTTCTGCTCGACAGCTTCTTCACGGCCCAACTCGCTCTCATGCGATTCCCGCAAGCTTTTCACTTCAGCTGTCAGAGTTTCAACACGCTTTAGCGCATCAGAATATTCATCCGCGAGCAACAACCCTGCCAATAGGAGCAGGCGCGTATCTCCGACTTGCCCGACAGATTTGGCGAGGTCACCTACATGCCCATCAAGATAGCGCGCCAATTCTCGCAAATGGTCTTCTTCCCCGTCACCACAGGCGACGGAATAGGAACGATCGTTAATGGAGACATTGACTTGGCCCATAAGCCACGTCCTTTCAATCAGAGCTAAGCAAGCAGTCGGTCGATATCTTTTAGCGTCGCGTCAATCTCGGCGGATGCCTTTGCGTTCAGACCATCCAGCCGCCTGACATCTGCGTGAGCAATGTCCAATTCCTCGGCAAGCCGCGCCCTGTCTTCTTTCAGACTGGCGATCTGCTTTTCCAATTCAGAACGCGCTTCCGCCCGCACTTCATGGCCACCCAAAGCGCCCTCCAATTTGTCCAGGGCAGCCGAAAACGCCTTCATGGCCTTATCAAGCTCGCTCATATCATCTTGCCTTTTGACTGGTCTCGAAGCGTAAAAAACGCCGCAAATCGCAGCGCCTAAGATAGGGGTCCGTCACAAACTCGGTCAACAGAAGGGTTTGGAACCAATTTCGCGGATTTTGTCCGCCGCAAGTGATGACATAGCCTCTACGGCCCACCCATGACTTCGCATATTCGAATGCCCTTTCCAATCAGGACGAGGTGCTCGCCAAATCAGGCCAAATGCCCCCGAATCCCATTGACTCTCTATAGGCAGATAGTCATTGTGGCGCCGCTCTGGACAGGGTTTTTCAAGGTGTGCTTAGCATTCTGCATAAGGCACTTTGACCAAAAAATCAGACAGAGCAGGAAGTGGTCAAAGGCCATCTTTTGATATCCTTTTCGTGTGGCTCAGGGGGCTGGCCGCAGAGATCGCCCTTCTCAACAGTCCCGCCGACTATACTGCGCTGCCAAATCCCTCGATTTGGGCGGCCCACGGCAACAAGAGTTTTAAAATGACGCCATCAGAGCAATCGGCAGCGGCCTCTGTTTCCTCAGAGAACGAATCCGCGGCTGCACCAGCAACCCATCACATGATGGCGAACGCAATCCGGGCCCTCACCATGGACGCGGTCGAGAAGGCCAAATCTGGCCACCCGGGCATGCCCATGGGCGCCGCCGATATGGCCACCGTCCTCTTCACCAAATTCATGAAGTTTGATCCCCGTCACCCGAACTGGCCGGATCGCGATCGCTTCGTTCTTTCTGCCGGTCACGGCTCCATGTTGGTCTATTCCCTGCTCTACCTTCTGGGCTTCGAGGACATGACCCTGGATGAGATCAAAAATTTCCGTCAGATGGGCTCCAAAACGCCAGGCCACCCGGAATTCGGCCACACAGCCGGTGTGGAAACCACAACCGGGCCACTTGGCCAGGGAATTTCAACAGCCGTTGGCATGGCGCTCGCGGAACGACTGCAGCAGGCCCGTTTCGGCTCTGATCTGGTGGATCACTACACCTATGTCATCGCCTCAGACGGCGACCTGATGGAAGGCATCAGCCACGAAGCCATCTCCATTGCCGGGCACCTGGGTCTCTCGCGCCTCATTGTTCTCTACGATGACAATGACATTTCCATCGATGGCCCTCTCAGCCTGTCTGAATCTGGCGATGCACTGAAACGCTTTGAAGCCGCTGGCTGGGACGCTGTCCGCATTGACGGGCACGACGCAGACGCCATAGAAAAAGCCATTGCAGAAGCACAAAAGTCAGACAAACCGAGCCTGATCGCCTGCAAGACAACGATTGGCTTTGGCTCGCCCAATAAGGGTGGCAAGTCCTCATCCCATGGCGCTGCTCTGGGCGCGGAAGAAATTGAGCTCACCAGAAAAGAGCTGGGCTGGCCTCATGAGCCTTTTGACATTCCCTCAGACGTCCTGGACGCCTGGCGCGTTGCTGGCCTGAAGAGTTGCAAACCACGGAAATCCTGGGAAGAACGTCATCAGGCGCTTGACGCAGAGACCCGGGCGGAGTTTGACCGCCGTCTTGCTGGCGACCTGCCGACGGGCTTCGAACAAGCCATCAATGAGTTCAAAAAACAGCTAAGCGCCGACAAGCCAGGCTGGGCGACCCGCAAAGCGTCAGAAGAAACCCTGAACGTCATCAATGCCGTCGTGCCGGAAACCATTGGCGGGTCCGCTGACCTGACCGGCTCAAACAACACTCGCTCAAAAGAGCAGGTGGCGGTTACCGCCGACGATTTCAGTGGCAGCTTCATCCATTACGGCATCCGTGAACACGGCATGGCAGCGGCCATGAACGGCATGGCACTTCATGGGGGGCTTATCCCCTACTCAGGCACATTCCTCGTCTTCACGGATTATTGCCGCCCATCAATCCGCCTTTCCGCGCTGATGAACCAGCGGGTTGTCTATGTGATGACCCATGACAGTATCGGCCTTGGCGAAGACGGCCCCACCCACCAGCCGGTTGAACATCTGGCAGCGCTCCGCGCCATGCCGAACCTGAATGTATTCCGCCCGGCAGATGCTGTGGAAACAGCAGAATGCTGGCAGCTCTCGCTTGAGACAAAAGAAACGCCAAGCATTCTGGCGCTCACCCGCCAGGGCCTTCCCCTCGTTCGTACAGAGCACACGGATGAAAATCGCTGCGCGCGTGGTGCCTATGAGCTGAGCGCTGCAAAGGGAGACGCGAAGGTCACATTGATTGCAACCGGGTCAGAAGTTGCCATCGCAATGGATGCACAGAAGCAGCTTCAGACCGAAGGCATTGGCACTCGCGTCGTATCAGCGCCGTGCCTGGAGCTCTTTGAGCAGCAGTCAGCAGAATATAAAAAGCAAACCCTCGGCGAAGGCGCAGTGCGCATCGCCATTGAGGCCGCAATCCAGCAGGGCTGGGACCGATATATCGGGATGGATGGCGCCTTTATTGGCATGACAGGCTTTGGCGCCAGCGCCCCCATTGAAGATCTGTATAATCACTTTGAGATCACAGCAGAAGCGGCAGTGGCGGCCGCGAAAAAACGGCTCTAACCGTGAAAGACGGTACGGGGCGGAGAGGCTAAGGAGAATTAGAACATGGCAACACGCGTAGCAATTAATGGGTTTGGTCGGATCGGCCGTCTGGTCCTTCGGGCCATTGCAGAATCTGGCCGCAAGGACCTTCAGGTCGTTGCAATCAACGATTTGGGCAGCGTGGACGACAATGCGCACCTTCTGAAATATGACAGCGTGCACGGCCCCTTCCCTGGCAAGGTTCGCACAACCAAGTCCACAATGAATGTGGGTCAGGGCTCCATTAAAATCACCGCCGAACGCGACCCATCGAAACTCCCTTGGGAAAAACTCGACGTCGACATCGCTCTGGAATGCACAGGCCTCTTTGCGTCTAAGGAAAAAGCCTCTGCGCATCTCGAAGCCGGAGCCAAGAAGGTTCTCGTTTCTGCGCCTGCAAGCAATGCCGACCTCACTGTCGTTTACGGCGTAAACGAGAAGAAGCTGCGCAAGAGCCACAAAGTAGTCTCCAACGCGTCTTGCACCACCAACTGCCTGGCGCCTGTGGCGCAGGTGTTGGACAAGCTCTGCGGCATTAAACAGGGCTATATGACAACGATCCACGCTTTCACAGGCGACCAGCGGACAGTGGACACACTCCACTCCGATCTCCGCCGCGCACGTGCAGCGTCCATATCCATGATCCCCACATCAACCGGCGCTGCCAAAGCTGTTGGCCTGGTTCTGCCACAGCTTGCAGGCAAGCTTGACGGCACAGCGATCCGCGTTCCAACACCCAACGTCTCCTTGATCGACCTCTGCTTTGATGCAGGCCGCGCCGTGACGGTGGAAGAAGTGAATAAAGCAATTATCAAAGCTGCCGACGGCCCGCTCAAAGGCGTGCTCGGTTATGTAGATGAGCCTTTGGTCTCCATCGACTTCAACCACAACAAAAACTCTTCTACGTTCGACCTGACACAGACACAGGTCATGGGCAGCCGCTTCGTGCGGGTCCTGTCCTGGTACGACAATGAATGGGGCTTTGCGAACCGCATGGGCGACACAGCCGTTGCCATGGGCAAACTGCTCTAATCATCACTCTGCTATGTGACGCCCCTGAACCAAGTTCAGGGGCGTTTTCATTTTTAGCCGCAAACCGGCAGGTATTTTCGGAAAGAAGACAGATGGCAAACCACAAGACGCTTGACGATCTATTCGGACAAGGACCCCTCACAGGCAAACATGTGCTTGTCCGCGCGGACCTGAATGTTCCCGTCAATGACGCAGGTGACGTAAGCGATGCCACCCGTCTTGAGCGTCTTCTACCAACTTTGAAAGATCTGAGCGCCAAGGGTGCCAAGATCGGCATTCTGTCCCATTTCGGTCGCCCCAAAGGGGAGCGCAAGCCAGAGATGAGCCTGAAGCCTATCGCAGCCGCGTTAAGCGACCTTCTCGGGGCCCCCGTGGCCTTTGCTGAAGACTGCATCGGCTTTGCTGCGGGCGATGCCCTGTCTGCTCTCAGCGACGGCGGCGTGGTGGTTCTGGAGAACACCCGCTTCCACATCGGCGAAGAGAAAAACGACAAGGAATTTTCTGAAGCGCTCGCTGCCAATGCAGAGATCTACGTGAATGACGCCTTCTCCACCGCCCACCGCGCTCATGGCTCAACAGAAGGCATTGCACACCTGTTGCCTGCCTTCGCAGGTCGCGCCATGGAACAGGAGCTCGATGC
>NZQM01000248.1 GCA_002695905.1 Parvibaculum sp. | reverse complement strand
CAAAATTTGCGACGTATGGCGGCAGGACGTTTCCTTCGGGAGAGCGTTTTGAGGAAACTGCGACCCGCTGTGCGTCGGTGGATAAAGAAGATATCGACGTAGAGGATTCTGCTCCATATATCTCCGGAACATTACGTAGCATATCTTCCGTGTGCTGTTCCGTAAATGGATCATAGTACTCTATACAATAGGCTGACGGCGGGTCGGGGGGGGTCCCCTCGATTCCGGTGCCATACTCTAGTGGACCGGTATACCCGTCGTCTCGAACTTGCCCTATTAGGCGGCTGAGTTGAAGATTCGAATACGAGTACTTGAACCCCTTTATCACGTAATAGGCGTATACTGTATAGGTGTATTCGGTATCATACTTAATCTGGGTGTCTATCAAATTTAATGTATCTAAATCACTATCGTTGAAGATCCAAAAATTCTGTATTGCATCTTGCGTATCTGAATCTCCGGTGGGTGGACCACCTACTTTTTCTACACGATAAGCAACCACTTCGTTGTACTTGCTACTAGGTTGCAGTGATCCAAAGGTATCAATATCATATTCCAACTCTTTATTTTGGGAGTTCAACAGAGTATTGACGTTTGTAATATCTGTTGCAGCCGTTGCGGTTCCGAAAGTACCCAACATGTCGTTAATGGTTCTGATTGCATTTCTACTGCTATACGCTCGATAAACGCCGCGCGTGTCATACACTGCGTTCGTATCGACACTATTGTAATCCATAACATAAAAGTCTTTGTGTTGTGGCACAACATTTGCATAAATTTGCAGCAGGACCTTGATAAGATCTACAGATGGGTATTCCACTGTTTCCGTAGTTGTGGATAGCACGTCGGCTGTTCTACCGTAAGATGCTGACATAAATTTAGTATTTTGCAGGAACTGCTTTGGCGATACTTGTACTTCATCTGCTGCCTGCCCGAGAAAGACTTCCTTCATGGCGCGCAAGAAGAGTGTTGAACATTCATTATCTTTTATTATCTGGGAATATGTGCCTGCTTTCAGTGTATCAAAATTGATTTTGTTGTAGTATGGCAATGCTGCAGCATTTTCGTTTGGTTCAGAATCGGCTACCAAGAGAGCGGATACCGCATTTGAATTGAACAACAGGTTCTTGTTTCGCTGTTGTACATGTTCTATTACGCTGGCACTTAAGGCGGGAAAGTTGTTTGTAAAAGTTTGATCTAAATAATTTGTAAGTGGTATCTTCCATGATGGAGTCTCTACTGTCGGGATTTCGGCATCAGTGACGGGCGCCACCACGCTGTTTAATTGTTTCATGGAGGGAATCGCGCGGTTACATGTATAGAAACTAATTGTGTTTAAATCCATCATGGATTCGGCGTGCTGTTCTGTATATTCGCCGTCCTCATTAGGAATCGTGTAGGCGTACGCCGCAAGATTGAGTGTGTACCAATTTGGCAGGATTCTCTCGGTGTCGAGCGTGGTGGCGTAATTTTGATATCGCCTTAGGTGCCTGTTGTATTCGTAGGTTGAACCTATGAATTTTGTTGTGTCCGATGCATTTGTCAAATATTGTTTTTGTATATTATGATAAGGCAGTGCAGTTGTCGTGTAGTGATCATCATACGTAGCCACATTGAACATAGATTGAATAGTGGTTTCCAAAAATTGACCGCCCATAAATAAAGTGTGCCAGTATTTGCTTCCTTGTAAGACGTTATTGAGGTATTGTGCGTCTGGGTTTCCTTCAATTCTGCATACAAACTGAGTGGAAGGAATGATCGTAGGCTGTTCCTGTTCGAATCCAGATCCGAAGCCTCGTTGAGCAACGCCGGCGGTTGCATCAGTGTATCCTAAAATTGCGCTGTTTACCGCTTGTCCCCTATACGAGACGACTGAGTATATGATTTTGTTGGGATTATTAAGGGGCAGAAACTTGTAGAATGGCGGAGGTACCATGTGGTTCCCTTCCTTATCCAACTGGTTAAAGAAGAACCCGCCTAGCGAATTGCGAAATCTATCACTAGATCCCTGCAGCAGGTTCAGATCCACTAAGGAAACATTTTTTGCTCTTGGTTCGTACGTGTCGGTTTCTGATTCAGAAACAAGTTCTATCTTTGGAGGTCTTGGCATTAATATGTTCTACCTATTGTTACTGTTGTCGTTTCGGGCGCCGATGTGGCTTCCGCAATAGCAGTGTCTTCGGCAACTTCTTGAGTTTCGATCTTCTCATAATTGTCAAAAATATTGATTTGAGGAGAAACACGAGTTATGTTTTGTCTTGCCCGGAAGCCAACTTGAAGGGCTTCTGTGATCTTCCCTATATCCTCTTCTAGTCTCAGTAGTGTACCGTTATAAACATCAGCAGGATAATCTACAGAATTGAATCCATATTTGTTGTCTAGTGCGGCTTGCTCGTGTTGGTTGTATGCCCATGGGTTTGGGTACGTCTGAGAGCCGTACTCTGGCTCTGCTGGGTTCCACTCTCCTGACTGCAACACTGGATCGGTTAGATTGCCTTCCGGCAGATGAGCGTACAGAGCGAGACCCTCTAAGTATATCATCTCATCCTGATCTGGATCCACGTAGGTGCTGTTCATGGTGTGTTTGGCAATCGCAATTGCATCTCCATTTGGTGCATAAACATGGTCTGTTACCCAATTCGGCATCTCTGCGGGATCGCTCCACCCAAATGGCGCTTTTACAAAGCCAGAGGTGCTATCTTGCACTTCCATTTGTGCGGTATCGATACAGCCCGGAGTTTTAACTGACAAGTTGTTCGCTATTTTCTCGCCAGTTAAAACAAACTCTTCTTCATTTGCTAGTCGAGTGGTCTCGTCCAGAATGTCAGAACCAAATAGTTCGGCGCCGGAAGGACTATAGTCAATCTCGCCCGGGGTGTCGCCGCCTGGGGTACCGCCGGGTGCGGATGGGGGAACGTATTCAGCAGACAGTCCATCACTAGTGCTTGATAGAACTCCCATAGCTGAGGTTGGTGCTGATGTGCCTGCAGGCATTGTCTTCTCCTATTGTATTCTTAGAAATACTTGTTCTTTCCAAAGTACGTTGTATTTTGGTTTAAGATTGTCATGTTTGATAAAATAAACGAGAGGTCTGGTTCATGAGCACTCTTGCCATCGATATCTGCTTTTATATTTTTGTATTCTTGTGGTGTGTTGACGGCTTCATCAAGTTCATAAAAGGGATCGGAATCGCTTACAAACTTATCTATAGATAAAATAGCGCTATTTACCGTATTTGCAAAATCGACAGAATCCATTATGTTTGGATTTAAGATTGTCCTCTTGTTTGAGTTGGACTCTAGCAGCGAAAAGTTCTCATCAAGCTGGGATACTGCAACATTCATCATCGCAAGAGTATCCCGGGCGATCACGTCTCTTCGTGTTTCTCTGCCGGCTTGTCTCAACTGCCTTGTATCTCGATAAGGACCGGTTGTTAACTGCGCGCTCATGCGAGCGGATTCAATATTAAAAAGAGTTGGTTCGCTTCTTCGATCAACAATTTTATCAATAAAAATTTGTGAGTTTTTTCGCCGAGCGGTGCTCGGAGACTGTTTCGGCTTTATGGGATTCAGTCGGGTTAGCATACTGTGGCTCCTCTATATTGAATAATTAGTGTTTCCATTAAAAATGCGTTAGTCCGGATCATCTTCAAATAATGAGTATCTAGGATCTCCCTCTTGCTCTGTGTAGTCTCCAATATGATCTATGACCGGGGAGGCTAATAATTTTGTTATCTTGAATTGCTTGAGACCGCCGCTGTAATTCTGAATGTTGTTGTCGGCGGACCGTACTTGAACACTGGCTTCTTTGAGGGCGCCATTCATTAATTTTGCTCTCTCAAAGAGCTCCATAAGGGCGCCTAGGTTTCCTGTCTCTGGACGTGTTGTCTCCAGTAGGTTGTTGGCTGCTTCTTCCATTGCGCGCTGATCTCCGCCGTATGTGTCGGTAAATATATTTAAGAACAAGGTATATGTAGCAACCATCCGATACCATGGAGAGTTAACTGCATCGGGGAAGCGATTCATCATCACTTCTACAAAGAATCGATTGAATTGCTGGTTGTATGCGTCAAAGGCACAGTTTTCTTTTGCGAATTCATAGTATTCATCTTCAAACACCTTAAAGACATCAACGTATTTCGCGTACATTGCACTTATGACTTGGTAGGACTTATCTTCGATAAGAATACGAACTTCTATGCTGTCGACGGAATTTATGCCATCATTTAGTTCTTCGTCTTCAGCGAAGCTGAAAGCCAAGTCATCATCCATGAAGAACTGATAGTTGAAGCACATCAACCTGTAGTCTTTTTTCCAATTCTGTCCGTAAGGCAGCGTCCCATCCGGAAAATTGGGGAACGCATAGTTTCTGATTGTAATGCCGGTGTAAAGGTTCTGCGGAGCGTAAATTGGATCATTAAGGAGCCCTTCCACATTGACTTCTCCATTCTTAATTAATTGCGATTGAAGATTGAGGGCAGCAGCGGCAGCGGCGGTGCTTTGCCCATATTGAGTTTGAACGTCAAAAGAACCCTCGGTGGAGTCGTAGGTGCCATCATCAAAAACAAAGGGCGCAATGCCGATGAGATCGGTGTTCTCCGGAGAAGATGTTTCGCCGGCGTAGCCTGGACCAAGTCCCTGGACAGTCGTGGCGCCGTCGAGGTCCATAGATGGGCTGCCGGCGGACACAAGATCGCGAACATTTGTGTACTCAGTTATCTGGTCAAAGGTTATATTTTGCACTGCTTTGATTTGAGAATAGACATACGGAGTCCCGTCTGGTTTCGAGGGGGTATAAAACTCCATTTCTGAGAATCTGGTCGGGGTACCCTGGTTCAGATCTGTAGAGATGTCTTTTGATAACGTTAGTTCTGCGTGATCTCGCGTGAAGCCAGTCGCAGGGTCACCAAAATTATCCAGCTTCATTCTTACAGATCTAAATCTGACAGCAGAATTTGTTATGTCTTTTGCTGACGGCAAGTATGCCAGTAGCCTATCAACATTAATAAATTTGGACATTATCGATTCTTTTCTAATATATTTCTCCATATCAAAGAAAAAGTAGCCATATTTCTTAAGAACGATATCGAATTCTGCCAATGCAGAATGTATTCCAGTATCGCTTTTGAGACCATCAAACGCGCCTCTTAGGAACAAATACTCCTGTATTGCGGTCTTTATATCGTCTCGACGCGAGGTAATTTGTGCCCGGATTAGCTCCTTGAGGTCATCACCGAAAGTATAGGAGAAAACATTTTTATTAAGATCTTCGCCGTATATGGCTCTCTGGTATTGGAGGGGACCCAGATTCCAGAGACCAAAAGGAATTTGCTCGCCGCGGGAATTGAGAAGTTTGTACCCAACGGAGAGTGGATTCTGTTGTACCCACTCTACGTTTCTCATAACAATATCGCCCGTGAGGGCGTAATATCCTTGATCGTTGTCGCTCATCGCCTCAAAGTCCACTTTTGCTACCGTTCTCTGTATATCACTACGGCTCGGGTCGGGGTAACAGGTCACCGCATAAATTCTACACAGTTTATTATCAAGATATTCGTCCATTGTTTTTTCCAGATTAACAAATACAGAATCAGTGTATATTTGGGACCACTGTATTAGTTCTGCCGGAGTATTCACGGCTTCAGGAGAAAGTACATCTAGACTTGTGAATAGGTCTTCTATGATAGATTCGGATATTACACCGGGCATGTTTTGGAGATATTCATCTATCCTGGTTTCAACATTCGTAGAAGTTGCGTCGACATCATCAAGGTGTGCCGCGGGGCTTCCCATGCCAGTATCAGGATCTACGCCAAATGTCCCTAGAAGAAGATCACTTATTTGATTTCTAATATTAGCTTGCTTCTTCCTTGACACCCTTAGCCAGCCAGGGTTTTTAGCATGANNGCCATTAGCATATTCTGAGCCCAATGGCACGCCACCAGAATTCATGCCACGACCATAGGATTCTCTGGTATTATCCCATAGTGCAGAGATACCACCGATCCAGTCATAATACTTGTTTCCTAGTTCAGAGGCGGTTTCATAATCTGTGGCCATAGTACCGCCTGCGCCAGGGATACCTGGGTCACTGTCAAAGTCTTCAAGACTTGATAGTGTGGGATCTGTTGAATTTGGAAACTCTCTTCTTGGAACAAAGAACCAAATTTGATTTTTTTGTTGTAACAATGTTTGTAGTGCATACAAGACTGATGGCTTTACAGCGGTCCAGAAAAACGGATCCATATATGAAATTTCATTCTCGTGATCGGACTCGCCGCCGAGGNNGTACCCAGTATCATCTCTAACTGGNTGGTCCCATGCTGCGGTGCCATCAGGTCGTTCAGTGGTCTTTTGAATCCCATAGGCGCCGTCGTATTCAAAGCCGTCCTTATAGACATTGCCATCCGTCACCACGACACTTGCTGGGTAGTACCCGAATAGGTTCCTAGTTTTATCGGGATCGTGAACGGCGCCGCCAAACCCAGCATCAGGTGAGCTCCTCCTGATCATACTTCTGAACCGCATCGGGGCGCGTTTATCGTCCTCATCGGGCTCGTCTCGTGAGTTGTTCCACTTACTGGAATCAATCATGATGGTTCCGTCTTGTTTATCTGGGCTAGGATTAAGGTTATAGGCAATATAGTAGTGCGCACCGTCATGAGTTGTTGAATCTCGGTATGATCGGTGTTCGCTGCCTTGAATAAATCTTGGCGTCCAATTGTAGTAAACCCAATCTGTAAAAGCGGAAATCATCTTACCTATGAGTCCAGCATCTGGACCTATACCGGTATCTGTGATTTCTGCTGAGTTTATATCTGCTCTTAACAGGGTTGCGATTCGTCGGCGTGCGGCTTCTTGACCTTCGGAAAACTCCTGAATTCTCTCTGACGGACTCGCAGGAAGTTCTGCCTTGCCGGGATATGAAGATGGTATACCTTGAATAGGGACATAGTTTGCCACATTCGTGTGTAGAAACCGGTCGTATAAAAAGTCTTCTTGTTTCAGATCACCGATGTAGGAAAATGCATCGAATTCTGGAACTACGAGGGCGCGCCCATCAACCACTTTATAGTTTCGATAAACTCTTTTTACGACTTCTTCCTGGTTTCTTAATGTCGAATCTGCGTTATTTATAAGAATTCTCATCCTATCATAAAATCGGCTTGTTCGTGTGAGTTCAGCGGTCTCAGAAAAGACTTGTGCCACCTGGTTTAATCTTGGAATAAAGTCAATCGCGGAACCATTTTCTTGTACTGTAAATGCTGCTTCACTTATGGCGTTATCTAACTCTTCATCGGTCGATCTATATTGTGCATATTCCGACAGCAGTCCATTGACTGAACGAACAATGTCCGAGGAACCAAAATCATCGGTCTTATAGTATTTTGAGTTTAACCCCAGGAGCGGAGGGTTTGGGTAGTAAACACTGTCGGCGTCGACATAGACAGGGTCGCCATAAGTTGCTAGTGTTCTATTTTTTATCAAATCTTCATAAGTTATGTCACTAAAGTTTAATGAATATGAAATAGGATCCAACTTAGCAGAACCTCCGATTTCAAGAGGGTGGTTCGTTGACACAACAGCAAAAAATGTTAAGTTATCAATATCATTGATATCTCTTACATACATCGGGACATTGATGTTTGATACTTTAATTATTGTATTCTCGTCTGCATCGAGTTCTGCCGTGTATTCTATTGTACTGAAGAAATCGCTGAGCGGCAGTGAAACCGTATTTTGCTCTACCGCCCCAATAGAAGCAGCGTAGCGACCTAGGTTTTCGTAACTAATTGAACCTGGAGGCAGTGCATCCAGTATCGATTTTAATGGATTACTATCGGGTCTAAAAAGCCCCATCATTCCGCGGCGGGATATCCTGCGGGATTCTTCGCTAGAGGGTGTTTGGCTCATCACGACGTTTATGAAGAGACTCTGATTGTCGGCGCCGTCGTTTGAATTAACTTTTTGGAAAAGCTCCTTTGTTAACTCTTCGGGCGTAAATCCTTCCCAAGTGCTCATATAAAACGATAAACTTAAATCCACCCTAACGAGGCGGTCCAAATAATCAGGGGCGGCGACTCTGCGCCAGCGATTGGAAAAGCGTACGCCCTCATCGTCAGTAAGGGTGCCGTAATTCTCGATCATCGTTTCATGGTCTAGATATACTTGATCGTTTGTTGTAACGTCGCTCATCCGCATCATGTCTATGGAAGGGGTGGGGAGGTTTCGCCCATACAGGTCAATTTGTTGTTTTTTCGTTAATCTAGGCATATCTCAGGCTCCACTTCACTACCATAAATATCATTATAAATGTCCTGTTCGTCGTCAGGTGCACAGTCGATATCCAAGTCAATATAATAAGATGATTTGTTATAAACTTGTAGCTGTTTGCAAACGATATCCGGATCCGCCATAGCATCTTGCTTGACATCAAAATAGTATTCTACTGCTGTTTCTGGCAAAATTCCCTCGGGACGCGTGGCTGCGGGCTGGGCGCGTGTCATCATCCCATCTACCACCTGCGGTTCTGCTGTCTCAAAGTATTTTCTTTCAAGGTGTGAACCAGTAGTGATCAGAAACACCTCAATATCAAAATTTTCCGTCAGCAACTCCGTATTGACCTCATCAACATATATTATGGGATCCTGGGACTTTAGCCGGATAAAGTTTTCATCAACAAAGTTAGGGGTTCTATTTTGGCTGCCCCGGACTGTGTTATCGGCAATCTGGTCACTTTGTCTTGTTGGGTACTGCGACGATCGAATCTGTTTCTGGTAGTCTACTCGGATATTAATCTGAGGGATGTTTATAGAAGAGGAGGGGGTCAGTGATGATGAGAACTTTGGTGCAGAAGTTGTTATTGTTCCATTTAAAACAACAACCTTCCAGGCAGGAGCAACATTGGTTTCTTTGCTATCTAGCAATGCATCACCGATGGCGGCTTCAAATTTAAAAGAATCTGCTCGCGGGGTATACATGGTTGGAGTGACGTCTGCCGAGTAATAGTTCTTGGCTTGTTTGAATGTATATGCGAAACCTTCCGCGGCGCGGCGCTCATCTGGGTGCAGTAGCGTCACGTCATCGAGCCGCTGTCGAGTTAGTCGTTGACTTGTTACATTGATATCCTCAAACAAGGTTAAAGTACTTATGTACGGGGTTTCCTCCTTAATACGAGCATTAATGGAATTTTGAGATTCCGACAATGGCGACGTCAGGGCGGAGCCTGTTTTGGTGTACTTGTTATCGTAGACGATGTTATCATCAAAAAAAGCATAATATTGTGGCTTATAGCGACCAACGGACATTAGATATTTCCCATACCCGGTCAGCTTTAGATCAAATACTCTTTCTTTTTTATTTAATAGTTTTGCCATATGCTTTAATTATCCTCTGGGGTTTTTTTTAGTTTTTCTGGTTATTCGTTTTTTTGCTGATGCTGTGTCTTTTATCGACTTTTTCGCTAGAGTGATCGTCTTTTTGGCGCGCTTCTTTTTGCTAAGAACTTGATTTTGTTTACCAATTGTTGAACGTGTCTCAACCTTCATCGTATCCACTAGAGGCTGCTCTTGTTCGTATTTTACATCAACATCAATTTTAATAGACTCTACGATAGACACGAAATCATATGGCCAGTTATAATTTAAGTTATAACCAGTTGTAACAGGGGGTACGAGTTCGCGTTGTCTTGTTGGTTGTCCCACTTGAGCAATAACCATATCTTCGTATTTGCGCTGAGATCGCTGCTTGACTTTGAACACCATCCAACGTAAGTTTGGGTTGGAAAGTAAATTGTATTCAGTTAACAACTCCGTGTCCATGAGTTGATGAGCAACAGACTCTTTCTTTAATTCCATTCTCTGGTATTCTCTTGGTGCCAAGTTTTGCCAGATATACGACAAGTCATCCTGATCAAGCTCATATTCAAACTCGAACATGTACATTACGATAGGTTTCACCTTTTTGTTATTTAAGAAATCAAACTGCGGAGGCAGTACGTAATCTTCCATCGTGTCGATAAGTCTTCTGATAGAGTCGCCAGCCGCAGACAATGAATCGCCCTCAACTGAGCCATCCGTTTCTTTGATTGCTGCCTTGTATCTCTTGGAGGGGATATTGATAAACTGCTTTCTTTGAGTCGCATTGGCACCAGAAGGTTGTTCCTCTCCTATCGATAAGCCCTTCGCGATATAAGGA
>NZQM01000247.1 GCA_002695905.1 Parvibaculum sp. | reverse complement strand
ATTATGCTCCGGATACATACACGCGCTTGAAGAGTAAAACACTCTACTAGCTTTAAACTTTACAGCTGCTTCAGCTACATTGAGATTAATCATAGCAGAATTATGCATAACATTTGCATCATTATCACCAGTAAATATATAACCAGCGCCACCCATATCTGCAGCTAGCTGATAAACTTCATCAAATCCTGAAATATTTGAAGTTAGCTGATTAGGTGCGACAAACACACTATTCACTAGAGATGTATCTTTTAAATCACCTTTAATAAAGTCATCAGCATTTGAATTCTGTTGATATTCCGGATATTTTAAATCTACACCTCTTACCCAATAACCATCTTTTTTGAGTCTGTTGACTAGATGATTGCCAATAAACCCTCCTGCACCAAGAACTAAAGCTTTTTTCATAAAGATAATATATAGGCTATTCTATATATTTCAATTACTTTTATATATAAATTTACTCTATTAATCAAAATACCGTGTCAAAAATTTAACGTTTATTGTTCTAATATTTTTATATCTTTCTTAGTTAATACGTAAGAACCTAGCTTAGTTACAGAATGGCTGGCAAATTTATTTGCAGTATGTATAGCTGTTCGTATACTTTTATATTTTGAGTAAGAATATACCAATGCAGCTAAAAAAACATCACCCGCACCGCACACGTCATAGACTTCTACTTGCTTAGTTTTATATATTTGATCTTTATATATAGCTCCCTTACCACCGTGTGTTACTATCAGCTCACAACTAGGGCTTATATAATCTAAACGCTCATGTTCTATATTGTTAATTTTAATAAAACAGTTACTGAAACAGCTCAAATCTTTCTTTTTAGTATCAACAAAAATTGGTATGTTTTTATATAAGTTACATATATTTTTTGCTACAGAAGAAGTAATAAAACCTTTATTATAATCGCTTATAACAACAATATCACACTTCGTAGGTAAGTTAGTTATATCTAGAGGTGAAATATTATCTTCACCTACATCATACCTTATCAATTGCTGTCTATATGTTAAGTCTATAAGTCTATGCTTTTCTATTTTTTCCTTGTTTTTAAGATGAGTAACACTCATACCTAAATTTTTAAGATTTGCATAAACATTAGAGCTCATACCAGATTTTACTTCATAATATTGCTCGTCTAAAATAGGTACAGGCGCTTCAGGATTTATACGCTTACATTTACCGTAGTGATATATATCTCTACAACTATCACCCACTAATAATATTTTCACAGATATATTAATTATTAACAGTATACTTAGCCATCACGCTACGCTCTTTTGTTGATGCTACTAAAATATAATTGCTTCTATCAGGATGAATATATTCCATCCTAAAATTATAGTTAGGGTTAATTTCCTTTATTTTTCCAATTAAATCATTAACAGAATTATTAAAATATAAAGGAATGTCATCAATTATAATAGTGCTATCACGATCTTTAAATAATGTTTTAATTAAATATATTTCCTCAAATGTTGGGACACCGCCACCCTCGTCATGCGCATCAAGCCAAAATGTAGCATCTGTATTAATAGTTGGCAACAAACTTCTAAAAAACTTTAAAGAATCAGTATTATCAATTCGTAAGGTCTTACATTGTTTAGATAGCTTTTCCAAGCAATGATCCACTCTTTCTTTATTTATATCACATGAATAGAGATGCTCATAACCACCATTTATTGAATGGGTAAGGCTACCTCCGAAATGGCACCCTGTCTCGATAAAAGTTTTACTATTCGATAAATATGAGCTAAATATGCTAAACGCATTTTGATTTACTTTATCTAAAGTCTCTTTATACTCTGCAGTTATCATACTTATATTATAGGCTCTACCCATTGATCTTCAACTATATTATAATCACCATGTGTACTATATAGCTCTGGGTTTGCGGCTGGGTAAACTTCAGACCAATCTGGATTAAGATTATTTTGATTTAAATATTTATCTTGAATTAAAATTAAATCATCTAGGTGTATATGTACAGCTGTATAGCCAAATTTTTCACCGAGCTTTTTTANGGCNAGNGGNCTAGCNCCGTACCANCTATCACCTCTCCCATATAAAGTTTGAATCGTATTTTTGAACCTTGANAACATCTGGAGGAAATCTCACACACGATTCAATCATAATTACNCGNGGATTATAATTTTTAAGTATTTCTAACAAGAGCCAAAAATCGTTACCATCTATATCAATAGATAAAAAATCAAAATTTATCGGTACATTATATTTACTAAAAACATTACATATATTGTCTTTAGTTAGTTTCTCATTGTATAAATTTATAGACGGATTATGGGAACCGGTTATAGAATCATCTCCCTCTAGCAATAACCCCTGCCATTGTTGAGCAGTTCTAAGATAGTACGTATTACTAGATATAATACCATCAACAGCGCCAAATTCAACAAAAAATCTATTCGTTGTTCCTATATTTTTAAATATATAGTCAATATAAGAGTCTTGACCTTTTTGAGATGTACCTAAAATTTTAGGTACAACACTTTTCAAATCTAGCAATTGAGGATCATTAACATAATACCATAATTTACTAAAAAGATGACTTACGTTATTAAAGTTAGGAGTATCAAATCTACTATAACAAAATAATTTATCTGTTATATCTAAAGTCTCGAGAATAAACAATATGCTAGTATCAACTGTATGAATTTCTGCTGCTTTCTCAAAAACTTTACACCAATCAAATAAAGTAAATCCCGGTATATGTCTTACCTCAACTACATTATCAAGTTTTTCAATATTTATATGTTTACATGCTTGAGGCGGTGATGTAAAAAATCTATTAACTAACGTAAAGTTATCTGGAAGATCTAATAATTTAAATAATTCATCTTCTCTATCTTTCTGTCTATTAAATTTTAAATAGTCTGACCAGTCACTATACTCTAAACCAATAGATTTATATTTAGCATCCATCATACACATACCCGGGTAGTATGTATCTGCAGATTNTAAAGGTAAAAATACATTATCAGATGTATTTTTATATTCCCGGGAATTATATATAGACTTAAAAGGGAAATCATCATCAATAGAACAGAAATTAATATCTTTAATATAATCGCTTAACCATTGATATTCATTATCAACTGGCCACCAAACTTCATAACCATCTTGTATAAGTTTTGTAGATATCTTTTGACAGAATAAAATATCACCTAAACCTGCCGGCTGTCTTATTAAACATTTTTTCATTACCCTAAGCTTTTTCGCTCAACCACCATTACCGGTCTTGTAGATTTTTTTGCATAATTATATGCATTCATAACTTCACAAGGTGTTTTAGGGTCAATAACTGGAAATGTAACCAGTTCTCTAAATGTGTCGGTAAAATCTTGAGAGTGTGTCGGTCCTGAATAGAATGGGCCCCCATCAGCAACTACTGTCCGGAGNGTTATTGGTGTTTTATATTCNCCATGTGATATACGTTCTATATAATTCATATGATTGCCTATAGCGTCTGCTGCAACGAGCATAAAATCATGCCGCTCATAATAAACGACAGGCTTAAATCCTTCAAATGACATACCTATTGCTAAACCGGCCATTAAATTTTCCGCTACAGGTGTTTCTAGTTTTTGATCATCTGGTATAGATTCAAGATCACCCATAGCGTTCCCGTATAATACATTATAACCAATAAATATAGTATTTTTATCCGAACCCAGACTATTCATACTTGTTTTTACTGCGTCTTTATAGTTACCTTCAAAAACTTCTTCAAGAGGTTCAATAACTTCTGCTTTTAACGGTGGGAAGTATTCATCATCTGTGAGTTTAACTGCTTTCGAAAGATCAATTATACCCGGCGTCCGTGCATGCGGATATTTTGGTTCATATAAATATCGCTGTACACAGTCNGGGTGATTTGGCTCTAGAGCTTTTCCCCACCTATCATCTGAAGGTGTATCAACTGATCTTCGATTATCTTCAATTATAAAATTGCATGGTAAATCCCACCCATCGACATACCTGGCTGCTTCATGCAAGTGACCAGAATCTTCATTACCATCACCTAGAAAGCACCAAACACGTTGTTTAGATTTTTTACGTTTTAAGGCCCAAGCAATACCAGCAGCTATAGCTGGTAGTCCACCTATAATAGCTGATGTAAAGAAATTTCTTTCTCGATCATATATAAACATACTACGCCCGTTAAGAATACGGTCTCTTACTACNTCCTGTGGTATACCGTGCAAAATAGCGTGATAATGATTTCGATGGTTAGAAAGAACATAGTCACCAGGCTTGATATCTTTAAATATTTTAATTAACTCTTTCTCATTACCACCTGATAAGTGGAATAGAAAGGGTAATTTATTTTTAAAATAAAGATCTACTATACTATCTTCAAAATTAATTAGGTCCTTTTCTGTAAGTTGTGTGCTCATAAGTCTATCATTATTCTACCTGCTTGACTATCCCGTATCAAATCTAAGGCTTCGTTAATATTATGTAATGAGGTTCTATGAGTTATCAATGTGTTTACTTCTAAAATTTTAGCTTCAGCTAATTTTACGTAACGTGGTATATCCTCATGAGGTTTAGTCCTACCACCCTGTGTAGCTCTAATTAATTTACCTTTACCGAAAAACATATCTACCGCGTTAGGTATTCGCAAGGTTTCATTAGGAGGTAAATGCCCGACCATAATATATCTACCTTCATTANATAATATTAACGNNATAGCTTCAGCTATTAGATCAGCTGATCCTACAGTATCTACTATAATATCAACACTCGATAATACATCCTTAAATTTAGTTTCCCTTAAATTTATAAAATGTGTAGCGCCAAGCTTTTTAGCAATCTCCCGCTTATTATTATTAATATCAACAGCATATATAGGGTAACAGCTATTCATTTTAGCGCCTTGAATTAAATTCAGTCCTACTCCACCNCACCCCANTACCATAAAACTCTCACCATACTTTACATTACATTCATTATTAACAACACCTAANCCNGTTGTAAGACCNCANCCTAACAAAGCACATAAATCCGGATCCGTATTACTNGGAACTGGNGTTAGCCTATTCTCAGAAATAATAGCATACTCNGCAAACGTAGTTATTTTACCACCACCAATACGTGTTGAACCGCTCTTATATGTAGGGAAAGGCGCTTCAANACCTTCACCAACCATCCAATNAGCGACAACACTATCACCCACCTTCACAGTTGTAACGCCAGGTCCAGTCTCAACAACTTCACCGAAGCCTTCGTGACCCATCATATGAGGCATGAATTTAGCATTGTTCTTATGCCCCATTATTTCTAAAAGTTGAGCACCGCAAATACCACTTACTTTAATATTTACTAAAACTTGACCTACATCTAAAGGCTTATCAATTTCAACCTCTTGTACAACTAGAGGCTCGTTAACTTTATATGCTATTGCTGCTTTAAATTTCATTTGAATAAAAATCTATAGTTATTATACATCCAATCTTCCGGAATTCTATACGTTTCTACTAAATTAAAGTTTTTTTCTATAGCGGCTTTTTTAGAGTTATATATTTTTTCGCCATTATTTTCTAAGTCTTTGAGAATATCACCTAATTCTTTAATATCGTTAAAGTATATAATACCATCTGAATCAAAAAAATCATTTACAGCATCATCACCCCAAAAGATAGGTATAGTTTTAGTAGCAAAGCAATCTACAATTTTTTCTGTCCAATAGCCTTTTTGACGACAATTTTCAATCGTAATGGAATACATATACTCAGATAGACTCTCTTCTTTATTTTCTACCGGCTTATAACCATACCCATAAGCCCCAATATTATATTTAAATCTATCAATAACTTTATGCCTGAGTTGGTGTCCTTCGGTTGTATTCTTACTTGAAGCAATAATAGATACTTTATTATCTTTATTTACCTCCTCATAATTATTAATCCAACATCTACCATGAGGGTAATAGAGATAATTCTCACCTTTTGAAATAAGATATTCATCAAACGTTAATACAAAATCAAAGAGTCTATTATTTTCTTCAATCCAATCATATATATGAGGGTGAATAGCGCGTGGTTCAAGCAGCCACGCTACTTTTCTTTTAACACCTGAAGCTTTATGAATATCTTCTAAGCACATATCTGTTATAAAACATGTATCGCTTACCAGGTTATTACTAAAGTTCCATTTTACATGCTTATTAACACCTTTATGACATGATGAAGGCTCACCTCCAAAATTATAATCTCTAATATTTACTTCTACCATGTTTTAATATATTCTTTTAACTGTTTATTATTCATAGATTCAACATTTCTAAATTCTTCTAAATTACGCGCATAAAATTTATGATTACTTTTATCATTTAACGCTACTTTATACGTATCTTCATGAGGTAAATGAAATAGAAAATGCTTAATATCCCTCGACATTATATTTGTAATTTTTTTACCTAATCGAACTGCACGTGTTATAATTTCATTATCCTCAAACCCCCAACTTATAAAGTTTGGGTTAAAACCATTAATATCCAAAAAGGTATCACGCTTACCAACGAGACACCCACCTACAGCATTTACATTACCAATTGTATATAAATCTGTACTATATAGATTGCTAATATTAGATGTATCCACTTTGGATTGTAAATAATCAAATATTTTATTTACACTTTTTGAAGATTGTATTTTAGCTACTTCATCTTTTAGGCTATATTCTGTATAAATTGCAATACCATTATAACCAATACAAATAGAATCTTCTATTGTATTAATTGTTTTTACTGATTTTAATAAACTATCAATACTAACAATACAATCTATATCTAAAAAACATACTATATCATTAGTAGATTTTTTTAATCCTATATTATAGCTTTTACATTTGTTATAAACATCATCATTTTTATTAAAAATGTATTGATCTTTATCACGTACAAGATGGTCTATAGTTTTTTTCGACCCATCTTCTACAAATACAAACTCACAACTAGGATATATAGCTTTATAATAGTTATAAACAATATCAAAATTCTTTTTACGTTCTTCTGTATCTTCTCTATAATGGACAATAAACGATATAGGTTCTTTAGGCTTTCGTATTTTTAAAACATCTAAAACTTCGCTTATATTTGCATCTGGTACTTCAGCAGGTGATACTTTATGTAACTCACGAAACACTTCATAAGAATGTTGCATATTTTTCTGCCAATCTTCACGAGTCCGAATAACAGAACTATCTTCAGAGCAAGCTTGCTCTTCAACATAATCTAAACTATTAGCTATATCAGGCCACCACCAATAAGGTGTACAATAACCAGCATTTGCTAATCTGTAAGAATGCTCGACATGCTCAAAAGCATTTATTAGTTTATCATTATACAATCCGATATCTTCTAAACATTGTCTAGTATAAAAAGTAACAGCACCAATGCAATGATAATTTAGCGCAACCTTTAAATTACCGTAATCGATAATCTTTCTAGGGACTGGCTTATTACCACTAATACCGTTTTTATTTGCCGGTCCATGATAACCAAACATAAAATGATGTAGACCTGTCTTTTTATATGCGTCTATGTATGCTTCAAATAAATTATTTTTAAATAGCATATCATCTTCTACTAAAATTATGTAATCGCAACCACTATCTAATAATTTACGCATTGCTATATTTTTAGCATAACCAACACCTCTACACCTGGTACTAATTATTTCACCTTTAATAGTATCTACTTCACTACTACCATCATTAATAGTAATAATTTGATCATACCACTCATCTTGAATTGAGTTAATGCATTTTTTATAAAATTCCGGTCTATTGCATGTTATAACAGCAATTCCCACACGCTCATTCATATATTATATATAAAGGCATTTTAACAAAATTCAACTAGATTTACACAGTACTGTACAAATATATTTCGATATAAACTATAGACAAAGTATAAATATTATTATGCCGTGTTCAGATAATGATAAATTAATTTATAATATAAAAGAGCTGCCAGAAGCATTTTCTTTAACCTCTGGGGATTTATTTATTGTAGAAGATACAGAAGGTACAAAAATCTTAGCTTTTGATAATTTTATTATTGATCTAGATAATACTACATTCGGTACCACAATTACTCAAAACGCTACTGATATTGTAGCATTATCAAGTGCGTTATCTGGTAGTAGTGGAGTAGTAATTAAAACAGAAGCTGATATTAGTGCAGCAATTGCTCGTACCGGTACCGACCAAGTTAGTGAGATTCTTATTACAGAAAATATTACGATTGCCGGCAGCATTGAAATTCCGAGAAGAATTAATTTACGTGTTACACCCGG
>NZQM01000246.1 GCA_002695905.1 Parvibaculum sp. | reverse complement strand
ACACAGTTGATATCGATATTGATAATATAAATTATAGTGCTTTAGACATGGGCCAAGAGGCTCTAAGTGGCGCGTTAGAAGAAAAAATTCGGGAAGCAAAGGCAAACCCATGAGCAATATTTATTCGTCTTTAGGTGCTGACCAGGATAAATTTGAACGCGGTTTACAAAGTCGCGTTATTACCAGTAAAGATCAATTACAAACCGATTTTGGAGATGTAGTAAGCGCAACATTTGATACGGCATATTTAGAAGATCGTACCATGGGCTATGAGCAAAGAAAGCAGGAACTTTTAAACATAAACATTCAAGCAATTAATGAAATAGATACAAGTGTTCTTGATCATGGCGTGTTAAATACAGGAATGTTAGAGCAACAATTTTTAAACAAGAAATTTAAAGAATCTACCCCGCAAATTTTAGAATTACAAAAAAAATTTCCAGACGCAAAAATATATACTCACGACGAAATTGAAGCACAACTAATAGCAGAAGCAGAAGATTTACGCCAAGTAAATGAAATAACGGCGGCCAACGCTTCCCCATTGGCGCGAATAGGCGGCACTGCATTTGGATTTATGGGCGCGGTATTTAGAGATCCATTAGTCCTCGCGTCTTTATTTTTTGGTGGTGCAGCCAGCAAAGCGCCTAAATTGTTAAGTCGTATTGCAAAAACCGCCTTTGCAGAAACGGTCGCTGTAGGCACGATAGAAGCCTCGGTGATACAGCCGTTTGTTTATCTTAATAAAAAAAAGTTGGACAGCCCATATACTTTAAGGGATGCAACTATAGCCATTTTGGCTGTAGCTGGAACCTCTGCGATAGGTAGAGCATTTGCAAGCGGCGCACAAGAAGGCGTACTAGCATTTAAAGGAAGACAAACGCCAGAATCAAGAATATTTTCTCAACAACTGCGAGATAAAGCGCGGCAATTAGAAAAGGAAGGTAATTTTAGCGCCGCTAATGTAGTAAACGATTACGCAGATTCGGTTGATAGCGCGCCCTCACAAAGTGGAAAAACAACACCAGAGCAAGAACAACAACATATAGAAAATCAAGACAACGCATTAGAAGCGCATGCCGACGGCCGCATTGCGCGTGAAGAAATAAGCATGGAAGCCGATCAAATTGAATTTTTAGAACGCGATCTTAGTATAGAACGAGTAAACCCAAAAACGTTAAAAAATTTAGATCGTGGTGAAGAATTAACACAACGATCCACGTCTTTAGACGACGTTAACATATGGGATGAAAGTAAAGCACAACGCATTATACTTTGGGAAAATCCACAAACCGGCCAGCGTTTTGTAACCGATGGACAAAATCGCGTTAATTTAGCAAAACGCCTTACCGATCAAGAAATAGAAATGGACGCGGTCGTTTTGCGTGGCAAAACGGAAGAAGAAGCGTTATTCATAGCTAGAAACGTCAACCTGTCTAAAGGCAATACAAACGTTTTTGAAACCGCGCTTGCGCTTAAAGAATACGGATCGGAGCTTACAGATAATTTAGTCATGTCTGAATCGTTTTCTAACGTAAATACACTTACTCAGAGTATAGCTCGATTAGATACAAAAACTATACAGTATTTAAGTAAACAAAATAAAAAAACATTAGGTGAGTTGTCCGATAAAGACACGTTAGAAATTTCTATTATCGGAGAAAAAAGTTTTGATGGATTACTGCAAACAAGTGAAGCGCAAATAGCTGCGCATAAAGTAATAAAAAAATTAGAATTAGACGATCCTTTAGATACTCGCTTTGTCGTCGAACAATTAGCAAAATCTAAAAAAGCAACAACTGATCCTTTGACAAAAGAACGCGCACAAATAATGGCGCATATTACTAGAGCTATTGAAAGCGAAAGAACTTCTGACATTAAACCGTATCAACTTAGAGCACAAGAAAATGAAGAAATTATCAGAACAGTTGCAGAACTCGGAAACGTTAATGGAGCCCTTAGAAGACAACTTAACGATGGAGCAAAACGAGTCACAAATGGAGAATCAATCGATACCGTCGCAGGAGACATTGTATCCAGAGCTAGACGCGTCAATGCTGCTCAACGTATCTTTAGCATGGCGAATCGCGCATTTAGACAAGATGAAGCAATCGATAAAGAGTTAAAAAGTGTTACAAATCAATTTGTTAACGAAAATAAATCGCTATATCCAGATGATCCAGAAATGGGCAATTTAAGCGAGGGTGAAGCGCGAGAGTTGAATAATATATTTAACGAACAACCCGATATAGAAATAGCAATAAAAATCGATGAAGACGCGGCCGGCAATCCAATTAATGCACAGATGTCGTCAAGAGAATACTACAACCAACTAATAAGAGAAGAAAAAGAAACAAATGAAATATTTACTTGTTTACAAGGAGGCGTAGGTGGCTAGTCTTTCATTTTGCGTAGAACAACAAGTTAAGGCAGGCGCATTAACATTAGAGGAAGCAAACAAAATTTTAGAAACGCAACAAATGTTTGCAAAACAATTTGCAAATATAAAAAACATTTCTGCGGAAGCTGCACAACGGCAGGCCGATAAAAAAGTAATAAATAATGCACAAGAAAATATTGTAAAGAAAAAAAGACAAGCTGCGTTACAAACTATTGCTACCTATAACGCAGAAAAAAATATGAATAAAAACGAAAGAGGTCTATATGAGGGTCTGAAATCGCTTTTAGCAAAAGATGCAATGCGAGCAGGTGTTTCTAATGTAGATTACAGAGGAAATGCAATATTAGGCGAGTTTCATCGCATGTTTGCAAAAGGCATGGAAGGTATGCGCGTTAAAAATGCGGGGTGGACTCAAGACGTAGAACTAATTAGAAACGTAGCGCGAGAGGCTTATGGAACTAAAACTGGAAATGCAAGAGCCGCAAAAATAGCAAAAGAATGGAGCGAGGTATCTGAATACGCGCGCATACGATTTAACCGAGCCGGAGGCAATATTCCTAGATTAAAAGATTGGGGTATGCCGCAACATCACGACCCCATTAAAGTAAACAAAGCCGCTAAGACATTAAAATTAGAAAGTATAGATAACCGATCCGCGTGGAAACAATACATAACGCCGCTATTAAATAGAAATAGAACATTTAACGAAGCCGGCGTACCTATGAACGATCAAGAATTTGATGAAATGCTTGATATTGTTTTTGACACCGTACGTACTAACGGTGCTACCGATTTAATTAAAGAACCGGGAAAATTTAGAGGGCGCAGTAGCGTAGCTAATCGTCATCAAGACCATCGTATATTAGCTTTTAATACAGCCGATGACTGGTTGAACTATCAAGACACATTTGGATCGCAAGATTTGTACCACACAATGACCGATCATTTAAATATGATGTCAAGAGAAATCGCGCAAATGGAGATTTTAGGCCCGAACCCGGATGCTACCTTTAGATTATTAAAAGACAAGATTGCAATTAAAAGCGGTTTTAAAAGTCAAATGCAAGAAACGTATATTGATTCTTTATGGAATGTTGTTAGCGGTAAAGCAGACGCTGCACAAAATGTAAGAATGGCTGATATTAGTTCTGGAACTCGTCATTTATTGGTATCGGCGCAATTAGGCGGAGCAACATTGAGTGCGGCTTCCGATGTAGCGTTTACAAGTATTACAGCACGGTACAACGGGTTTAGCGCTACCCGTACGATACAAAGGCAAATGTCTTTAATGAATCCTAATAATGCAGAAGATAGATTATTAGCTGTGCAGATGGGCTTAACAGCCGACGCGTGGGTAAGCCGAGCACACGGCGCCAATCGATTTGTTGAAATTAGCGGCGCCGGGTTAACCGCAAAAATATCAGATCGTTTATTGCGGGCCTCGCTATTGTCGTCGTGGACTGATGCAGGTCGCAAAGCGTTTGGCATGGAGTTTATGGCGTATATATCAAAACAATCTAAATTTGCAGACACACTTAATGAATTAGATCGGCCATTGCGAGAAGCGTTTGAAGGCTACGGAATAACACCAGACGATTACAAAATTTTACGCACTACAGAAACAATAAATCATAAGGGTGTTGAATTTTTTAGTATAGAAAATTTTATGAATCGTGCTGATCTCGATATAAATAAAAAAGTTGATTTATCAACCAAAATACAAGAAATGATTTTAACTGAAACCGATTTTGCTGTGCCGGTTCCCGATGCCAAGGTACGCGTAATAACAACGGCTGGAGCGAAACGCGGCACTATTTTGGGAGAAATAGCGCGCAACGTTGGGCTATTTAAATCATTTCCAATAACAATCATAACAACGCATTTAATGAGGGGAGTAAGACAAACTACGTTAGAAAAAAAAGCACGCTATTTAGGAGCGCTTGCAGTATCTACTACGTTATTTGGAGCATTGGCTTTACAAGCAAAAGATTTACAAAAAGGCAAAACCCCGCGGAATATGAAAACCGCTGATTTTTGGCAAGCCGCTTTTATTCAAGGTGGCGGGGCGGGGATTTTTGGAGACTTTTTGTACAGCGGATTAAAAGGTAAGAACCGTTTTGGGCAAAGTATTCCTGAATCAATGATGGGTCCGGTTTATGGCTTAGGAAAAGACACTATAAACCTAGCGGTTTCTATTATGGAACCATCGTCAGTGCCTAAAGAAGCAGCGCGATACCTTGGAAAATACACCCCTTTTAATAATCTTTGGTATGCGCGTTTAGCGTTTGAGCGAACGATGGGTGATTTTTTAAAAACAGTAACAGATCCGAACGCTAAAGGAACATTTAAAAGACAGATAAAAAAAACAAAAACAGAATACGAAAACACATTCTGGCTTGAGCCCGGTGCTTTTTTCAAATAGAGATCACAAGACATGATTTTAGTAAAATAGAAGTATAAACACGGATTATATTATGGCCACTTTAACAGTTGGAGATACGACCCCAAGAGTCCAATATACGGCGTCTGCGGGACAAACGGTTTTTGCCTATGGATTTCCTATATTTGCCGATGCGGATTTAAAAGTGTTCGTAGGCTCTACCGTAAAAACACTCGGAAGCACGGCTGCTACTAGTCATTATCAAGTGTCAGGTGCTGGAACCACAAGCGGCGGAAACGTTACTTTTGGTGCTGGGCTTACTGATGGGGATATAGTTACTATTTACCGGGATTTAGCGGTATCACGAGCAACCGACTTTCAAACCGGTGGCGATTTATTAGCTGAAACGTTAAACGATGAGCTGGATAAATCAATTATGATGATTCAGCAGCAAGAACGCGACGTAGCTACAAGAACGTTGCGTTTTGGCCAATTTGTAACCGGCCTACCTCTTAACGATATAAACACTAACGCTACAGATAGAGCTAATAAACTCATAGGATTTGGTTCGGATGGGCAGCCAATTGCCACCCAAGAGCTCGGAAGTTACAAGGGAAATTGGACCGCGTCTACTGCGTATGTCCAACGAGATATCGTCAAAGACAGTGGAACAAACAATATTTTTTTAGCGAATACAGCGCATACCTCTAGTGGTTCACTGCCGATCACCTCTAATACCGATAGCGGAAAATGGGATTTACTAGTCGATGCCAGTAGCGCTACCACTTCTGCGACTGCAGCTGCATCATCTGCTACAGCTGCTGCCTCCAGTGCCAGCACAGCTACTAGTAAAGCAACTGAGGCGGAATCTGCAGCCTCGGCCGTAGGTTTTAAATTTAATTTTGATAATGCTACTAGCATGGCCGACCCCGGTGGCGGAGATTTTCGCTTTAACCATGCCACGGTAGGATCGGTAACTGCGGTCGCCTTTGATGCAACAAGTGGCGATACCGGTAACCCCGATGTTTCTGATTTTATAGCAACGTGGGACGATTCCACTAGCACTATAAATGGGCATGTAATCTTTAAAAAAAGTGGAACCCCTGCTACCTATGCCATATTTACCGTTGGAGCGGTAACAGACAATACAGGTTGGTTACAAGTGGCCTTAACACACGTAGCAAGTAACGGCACGTGGAGTAATGCTGATGGATGTTTTATACAGTTTGTTCGAACCGGTGACAAGGGAACTACTGGCGATCGAGGATCAGACGCTGGATTAGATATGACGTTTGAATCGGAGACTGGCGACAGCGATCAAGGTGCGGGTAAAGTTTGGTTTAATAATGGAACGCTTTCATCTGCGACGGTGCTTTATATGGACGACGCAGATGCAAACGGAGCGGATATTAACTCGCTGGTGGATAGCTGGGACGATTCGACTACAACTGCATTACGTGGAACCATTAAGGTTACACAAAAAGCCTCTAACGCCATATTTGCTATATACAATGTAACCGGTGCGGTAACGGACGCGAGTGGTTATAGTAAAATTGCAGTTACTTATGTGACAGGAAACGGTAGCTTTACCGATGGCGATGCATCAACTGTTAATTTTGCGAGAACCGGTAATACGGGTGCTTCCGGTAGTGTAACGCCCGGTGACAATGAGTTTCGCATACTAGACAATGCCGATGCGACTAAAAAAATAGCCTTTGAAGCCTCCAGTATAGGCTCTGGAACAACGCGAACTATTACTGTTCCAAATAGCAATATTACGCTTGTTGGTAGCGGTAGTATTGTAAATGCCGATATCGATGGTTCAGCCGACATAGCGTTGACAAAATTAGCAAGCAATCCATCTAATGCCAGTAATTTAGCCAGTGGCACTGTACCCGTAGCGCGTCTTGGATCGGGTACAGCATCATCGAGCACCTTTTTAAGAGGCGATCAAAGCTGGCAAGCAATAAGCGGAGGCAGCCTAACAAAAATCGCGACCGCGGCTAATAATTCAGCCGTCAGTGCAATTACCTTTACTGACTGCTTTAGTGCTACGTATGACGTTTATCTTATAACGATAAAATCCATTGATGTGGTTTCGGATTCCAGCAATTTAATGATAAGTTTTGGAAACTCGGATTTGTCTAGCCTTACATCGTGCGGGTTTAGATTAACGGAACTAGATGTAGCAGGTTCAACAACTAACGCAATAGAAGCCAGTGGTCAAACAACGTCAAAAATAAGCCACGCGCAATCGTCAGGTAATATAACTACCGCTCCTTGTTGTGCGGATTTATTTGTGTATGCGCCGCATGATTCCGCTACGGCTACTCGGATTATTGGACAAAGTTCTTATTACAGAGCCAATCTTGCAAGAACTGATTTGCTTATTTCTGCAACCTCAGCAAGTTCAGACGTCTCATTTAAACTGGCCAGTAGCACTGGCAACATTGGAAACAGTTCTCTTAACGCACGAGTTACCGTATATGGAGTATCCCACTAATGAGCTATAGCAAAGAAGATGTTGCACCAGAATTAGTTAATGGTGTGTTGGTTGATTTATCGGAAGAACAAAAAGAAAGCGTGGCTAATAGTTGGAATTCACCACCCCAGCAACCATACACGCAGGAGCGCGCTAATGCCTATCCACCTATAGGCGATCAACTGGACGCGATATTAAAACATGTTAATTACAGGCGTACGCAAGGCGATGAGTTGGTGCAAGACCTTGATGACATAATTGCCGCGTGGTTAGCGGTTAAATCGCAATATCCGAAACCATGAAACTAATTGCAACAGCTTTGTTATTTATTTTTATGTCTGTTGCGCATGCGGACAAACGAAACGCGCCACCGGATATGCAGGCTTATAACTTGCAATTTACAGTTTACTGCCTTTCTAGTTTTGCGAGGATGACAGAATTTTTAAACTTTCATAATGAAAAACCAGTAATGCTATCGCGCATGAGCGCCAAGATAGTTATTGCTTTTTTTACAAATAAAGAGTTTTCAAAAAGCACGCTTGTAGTTTTACGAAAAGGAAATAATTCTGACGACGCTTGTATTTTCTGGCACGGTACATCGAACGGCGAGAGTTTTTCTTTAAATCTAGATGAAAATTTTCCAGAATCTATTATTGACGAAACAGAACTTTAAAATGTTTGAAACATCCGTAATTATTGATGCAATGCTAGGAGCGGTTATAAGTCTTTTCCTTTTTATTATTAAAAGAATTTTTTCTAATATTGATCGGTTATCAAATCGAATTTCGCAAACTGATAAATCTCTTAATGAATTAGCGGTTCAGTCTATTAGCCGATCAGAACTGGACACGCAAACTGATCGAATCTTAGATAGGATAAATGCGTTAGAGACACGTTTGTTATCAAAATGAGTGAAAGTGATTCTTTCAAAATTTCTGATCGGAGTAATGCCACATTACCGATTCGCAATCTGATTGGATTAGCAAGTGCAGTCGCAATCGGAACTTGGGCTTGGTTCGGATTGCAAGAGAAATTAAACCAACATGACATGCGGATTCAGTTGATGCGAGCAGAAGTTGACTCGAATTCCGAATTTAGCCAGCAGCTATCAAGAGGTGAAATATCGACTGCAAATAGCCAAGAAATGTTCTTGCTTTTAGAGCATACATCACGCCAATTAAACGCGTTAGAAGAATCCATATCAGAAGGTAAAGCAGTATCGGTTAATAAGCAGCAAGAATTAACATTAAATTTTTTAGCTGAACGTGTTGATACATTGGAATCAAAAATTGAAAGTTTAAGAGATAAATTTGCCGAAATGAAGTCGAATGGTTACGGAGGAACACACTAATGGAGGCAATTGTTTTGGTGTTTTTTTTAAATGGGGCGCCTATTGAATTTATGGGCCATTACGAGTCAGCAAATGGCTCGTGGCAGCGGATGCAAATACAAAATTGTTTAAAGGTAAAAAGGCAGCTAAAACGTCACGGGTGGAGTCAGCCCATAACGGGTTCGGCTCGATATTCATGTGAAATGCGGAATGTCACTTATGGCACAAGCTATGACGGAAAAGAAATTGTAGTTGCTATTCATTAGGACAATTAAATGACGCCTATTTTTGGAGGTAATTCTAGGGAGACTATTATGAAACGAGTATTTGATTCAAAACATATAGAACGTGGAGAATATTTAGGTCATATGTTGAAAGCTCTAAAGCTGTGCTGGTTGTTTTTGGGAACGTCTTTGATAGGCTTAGCGCATGTATTTGTCCCGTCATTTTTACCAGAATTTTTCAAAGCCAGTCATAAAAAAATCGGCGATGAATTAACGCAGCCCGTATGCGAGTGCAATTCAAAATCCTAGCTTTAGTTAGCCTGCCTTTAATAGCAGGATGTGCAAGTTTAAAAACGGGCACAGGGGCTGCTATAGGCGCTGCTACGGGCAGTTTACTTGGAGGCTTGCCAGGTGCTACCGCAGGCGCTTTAACGGGGGGTGTAGCCACAAGTTTAATCACCCAAGGGCTGAGCCCTGGGCAATGCCCGCAACCCGTGACCGGGTTCTGGCCCTTGCTCGGTGAATTAATTCACGTAGGAGGGTGGGTGTTAGGAGCTGTAATTTTAGTTCCGTTAATCATG
The DNA here is from genome assembly GCA_002695905.1 of Parvibaculum sp. Lineage (GTDB taxonomy): Bacteria > Pseudomonadota > Alphaproteobacteria > Parvibaculales > Parvibaculaceae > Mf105b01. Next base: position 3,659 of record NZQM01000246.1, on the reverse strand, counting down.
GGATATCTCATTCCAAATGGTCTGGTCCGGCACAAAAATGCGAACAAAAATAGTTAGAGTCGTTTGGCAAGATATTATCCAAGATAGCTCTTGGGATTCACACGACAAAATCGCGTGCCCAAAAATAGAATCGATCGGGTGGCTTGCGTTTGAAGATGATTCATTTTTAAAAATCGGCTCAACAAAAGACGAAAACAACCAATTAAGCGCTATTTTATCCATACCTAAAGGGTGCGTGCTTTCATGCAAGAAGATCTCACCAATTTAAAAAGATTCTGTTTTTCTGAAACGCAAACGGCGTTAATCGATGCACTGATTGAAGCCAATGGAAATAGACGAGTTGCCTCTGAAATTATCGGTATTCGAGAACGCAACGTTTATTCGATGCTTGAACGCATCAAGCGGCAGGCGGCCGCTAAAGGTCATGCTCCAGAACACGATATGACTAAAACATCGGCTCCGGGTTTCATCGTCAAAGGTGTCAGCACGCTTTACGATGCAGAAGGAGAGCTTAAAAGTCAGTGGGTAAAAACCACGTCTGATGGTCAAAAATTTGAATTGTTGCAAGATGAAATTAAAAACGTTTTTTCAGAATGGAAGGGTAAAGGCAAAATTTACGCACCGCCTAAAATTCAAGATTCAGAATTGCTGACGGTTTATCCCATGGGTGATCCTCATTTGGGAATGTTTGCATGGGGCGAAGAAAGCGGAGAAGATTTTGATTTAAAAATCGGAGAGCAAAATTTAACGACTGCGGTCGATAGATTAGTCGGTTGTTCGCCAAAAAGCGAAAACGCTTTAATTTTAAATCTAGGCGATTTTTTTCACGCGGACACGATGGATAACAAAACGCGTCGTTCTGGTGTTCCGCTCGACGTTGATTCGAGGTGGTCGAAATTATTAAGGGTGGGCGTTCGAACCATGATCCGTTGCATTGAAGCGGCAACCGCGAAACATCATAAAGTTACGGTCGTAAATATGATCGGCAATCACGATGACCATACCTCTCAAATGTTATCTATAGCATTGTCTCTTTTTTACGAGGGTAATGATCGCATTGCGGTGGATTGCTCGCCTGCAAAATTTTGGTATTTGAAATTTGGCAGCGTTTTAATTGGATCGACGCATGGCGATACCTGTAAAGTCAACGATCTTGCTGGAATTATGGCTACCGATCGAGCCGAGGAGTGGGGCGAAACCAAACACAGATATTTCTACACCGGACACATTCACAACCGAAACGTAGGAGAGTTTCCAGGGATGACTTGGGAATCGTTCAGGACCTTAGCGGCCAAAGATAGCTGGCATGCGGGCAAAGGATATCGGTCCGGCCGCGACATGTATTGTATCGTTTTGTCAAAAGACGCCGGAGAAATCGAGCGCCATCGCGTCGATATTTCAACGTTATGAAAACAATAATTGTCCGCCTCGAAAGTGGAGAAGAACTGGCAATTAGCTATGACGATATTCTTTCAGTTAAGCGTGCTGAATTCGGATTTCCTGCACGAATTGAATTATCACTAAATGACGAGGACGCAGCGTCAATGATTGACAGCCTTCTTGATCCACCGGACGAAAAGTATTTGCACTAATGACGATTACGTATCCAGAGCATCTGGAGCCCGATCCTCAAAAAAGAGAAAAATTCTGCCCCGTGAAAATTACGGTAAAACAAAAGTTAATAAGTCTGCCGGAAGTGCGAGCCGATGTCATTGCTGCTCGAAATAAAACTGAAGCCTTAGCGGCATTGTTGAGATGGGCTTCCCAACACGGCATCAATTCTCAAGCGTCGGATGAGTGGTGGAAAAAACGTGATAAATTAGGCGTCTAGATCTGTACCATAAAAAAACAAAAGAAGCCCTTTTATAGTTAGAAAAGTAAATTAAAAAAACAATTTTTATGGTACAATATTTTAAATAAATTTAATTAAAACAAGAGTTTAGGATAATAAAAAATAGTGCCTGTCACGCCGTAGGTCGCGGGTTCGAGTCCCGTCCGCTCCGCCATTTTTGGCTTTAGTATCAATGACTTAAGGTACTGATGGTAGCATAAGTAAAAGTAGGTGTACTATATTTTTAGCGTTTGTACTATATTCTAGTGCTTGAGCAGTTTTAAGGGCGTGGTATCGACCACAACTTTGCGGTAATGCTGAACGGTGGTTTTGACGCTTTTATGGCCCAAACGGTTTTGTGCGTCCTCGTCCGAATCGGACATCTGGCCTACCATATTTCGAATATATCTTTCTGCAAAAGGCTCAATCCCGTTTTTAATTAACCTTTGTCTAAAATCTTGCCACGCGGAAAGAAAACCATGCGGCTTATCTAACTGCTTTCCATACTGATCATAATAACTGTGCTTTGGAAAAAACATTTCCGAGTACGGCCACAAATTAGATATTTCTAAAACCAAAGATTTAAAATTTAAGTCATTTTCCCACGCAAATAAAATAGGGCGGTCATTGTCATCGTTGATCAACTTATGACCTTCAACAAAAAGGCCGTCGTCCGTAATATTGTTTGAAGTCAAACGCAACATATCGGTTTGACGAAGGCCAGTTGCCATCTTTAACTGGATGTAAAGTTGAAGCCAGTTGTTAGGCTCTTTGCTCACCTGGGCAAAGGGAAGGCAACTATTAACAATGTGTTGATAACTTGGCTTAAAAGGTGGGTTCTTTTTTTTATTTTTTGTGTTATTAATTCTATCCTCGTCTGGCATTTTAAAATGTTGCAAAGGATTGGATTCAATTAAGGCTAATTTTTTTGCGTGTTCAAAAATATTTTTTAAAACCTTCATATATTCACGAGTTGTTTTAAAACCAGTAACAGGTTTTTTTCTCGTTTTATTTCTTTGCTGAATTTCCCGATGAATAATCAATCTAAATTTTTCGGCGTGACTGGGTTGAAATTTTACTACGCTGTTGTTTCCGATTTTTTTACGAATAGTTTTAATTTTAAGCGAATATCCTTTTGCAGTAGAAATTGCCAATTGTGGCAACACATGGCGCTCATAACTGCTGATCACAAAATTGATTGAGGCTTCATCATCTTGGGCATGCACTCTAAGATTGAAAACTTCCAAGGATTCTTGAAATGTTTTTCCCAATCGAAACGTAGTTTTTCCATCCCAATTGGCTTTTTCACCAGGCGGAACTTGATAATAGAAACATCCTCGCGCAAAACGCCACCTTTTAGGCAAATCTTTTTGTGTTTTGTCGGTTCGTTTTTTTCCCATAATTTATTTTAAGAAAAAGTTATCTCGTCCTCTGTTGATTTAAACTGAGGTTTGTTTACTGGCAAATCTTCTTTAAAGACAACCAGTGTACCATCCGGACGGCTTCGATGATCGATGAGCATATGTCTTAATGCTTTTGCCTGGCCGCTAGGACGTTTCATGCCTGTCAATTCGATTAATTCAGAAGGTTTTAATAAATTCATTTTTTTTATCCTCAAAATGGCAAGTCGTCGTTGAACTCGTCATCGATTGTTGACGCGCTATTTTTTGCGGGCGATGGTTTCGAATTTTGGTTGTCAATTATTTCTTTAAATTTTAATTTTCGCCAAGGCTTACCGCCTTTGGAGACGTTATCGTAAACGCTCACCCAAAACATCTTCCCACCCACCATGGCTTTGCCGCTCCATGGGGCCATCCATTCCTCTGGT
>NZQM01000245.1 GCA_002695905.1 Parvibaculum sp. | reverse complement strand
ACCAGCTACAGTTGTTACATTTGCCGCAATACCAGCCACAGTTGTAACATTAGCTGATACTCCAGCAACTGTAGTTACGTTGGCTGACACGCCTGCAACTGTGGTTACATTGGCAGCTATGTCTGCTAAAGTGTCCATGTCTGAAACAATAGCTGACGTTGCTAATGTGTTTAAATCAGCAACAAAATCTGAGGTTGCAAGCAATGCTAAGTCAGTAACTATGTCTGATGTAGCTAAAGTATTGATATCACTCACAATATCTGAGGTTGCAAGCAAAGCTAAATCTGCAACTACATCTGAAGTAGCCAACAAATTAATGTCGGTAACTATATCTGAGGTTGCTAAAGTGTTTAAATCAGAAACTATATCTGAGGTTGCTAATGTGTTTAAGTCGGTAACTATATCTGAAGTGGCTAATAAATTAATGTCAGTAACTATGTCGGATGTAGCAAGCGTGTTTAAGTCTGACACAATGTCAGATGTTGCTAAGGTATTCATGTCAGCAATAACATCTGTAGTGGCCAATAAAGCCATGTCTGCAATACAATCGGTTGTAGCTAATAATGCCATGTCTGCAACTACGGCTGATGTTCCTAATAATGCCATATCGGCTACAGCATCTGCTGTTCCTAATCTTCCAATTTCTGTTGCTTTACCTGCTACTGCTCCAATATCAGTTGCGTCTGCGGCTACTGCGGTAACATTAGACGCTATGCCTGCAACTGTGGTTACATTAGACGATATTCCTGCAACTGTAGTTACGTTAGCAGATACACCTGCAACTGTATTTATGTTACTAGCATTACCTGCAACAGAAGTTACGTTGCTAGATATACCGGCTACCGTTGTTATGTTGCTAGAGATACCAGCTAATGTAGTAATGTTTGCTTTGTCACTTGTAGATAACCAAGTGCTCTCTAAATAATTCTTTGTTACTGCGTCTTGGGCAGCTGTTGGGTTAGCGACACTTTTAATTCTTTTACTGCTTGCTGTCCATTGAAAGTCAGCAGCATCTAATGTAATAACATCGTTTGCATCATCAATCGCTTCTTGTGACATAAAGAAAGCTTGTTGACTGTCTGTATCTAAATCTGTTTCTGTCAATACGGAACCAGAACTGTAATTAACTAACTGACTTGCTTGGCTAGTAGTACGAGTTATTTGAATTGCAACATCTGTACCTGGTGCAGTATCAAAGGTAATCTGTGTTCCTGCTCCATTGTAGGAGAAAGCTGTAGTTGCTACTCCACCAAGTGTGACTGTTATATCACTTTGGCTACGGTAGGAAAACGGGATTGCGTATACCGTCGTACTGTTGTTGCCTGTGTATCTTACAAATGAATTTGCCATAATCTTCTAAGAAGGGTACCTTAGTGTCCCTTATTCTCCTTGTGAATTTAATATTTGGTTTGCCATGTTTTGTTGTGTAATCATATCTTGTTCGTCAATTTTTGTTTCTATTTCTTTACGTTTTTTTATAATTGCTGCTGCTTTAGGGTCTTCTAGTAAGTGTTCGTATGCTATTTTTTCAGCCTCTCTTATAATGGCTATTATCTCATTTTGTTGGTCATCTACTATAGTAGGAGGTGAGCCTTTTGTAATCTTAACTCTAAGGTTTTTACCGTTTGCACTGGTACCTGCGTGTGGAAAATCAATGTATAAGTCAGATTTTTTATTTTCAATTAAATTAACAATCGCATCTTCTAATTTTAAGTTTACAAATTTACCTGTGTTTGCATTTATAGTGTTTAGACCTAACTCGCTACTTGTTATTTGTGATTTTAATTCCATCCATTTATCATATAAACTTTGATTTTCACTATACAGTTCTTTTTTTAAATCAATACCAGTTAGTTTATCAATGTGAGATGTGGGTGTATACAAAAACTTCCTATCATTAAAAAAATCATAAACAGGTTTATTAAATTTTCTAACAGAGAATGGACTCAGCCTTGGTGGGAGAGAACCTAAAAGCCAGGAATTTTTCATCTCTACTACATTACCCGTCCAACTTCTGCGTTTATTTGGAAAATTTGTACTAAGTAAATTTATTTTTTGTAACAACCCATACGTTTCCTGTTCATATTCTGTCATGGTATCTTGTGTTTGTTTAAAAAGAGAACTAAGCGGATAAACAGTTTTTGCTATTGAAGCTCCATACACTTCTGCTTTTCTTCCAAACGTCTTTTCAGCCCCTAGTGTACCTCCTGATGAAAGGGTATACATTAAGTCTATAAAGTTTTTGTAATAAGCTTTAGACGCAAAATTCATCATCATAGCATGTATTGTAGCACCAGCTAACTCGGCCCAATTAGTTTCTAATTCATCACTAATTTCATCATGATATAAATAATGTTTATTTACAGCATCATATATATCTTTTGCAGCAAATAACGGAAATAATATATCAAGTTTATTCATTTCTACATATTTACCATTTATTAATACACTATAAGGAACAACTCCTGTAGTAAATTCTTTTTGTCTTCTTTGTTCAAAATTGTCTACCATGCCTCCACCAATAACAGCATCAGGGTTACTCCAAACATACATAACAGCTGAGGTCCACATTAATAATCCTGAAGCTTGTCTAGTTAGCGCTTCCGCACGTTCTTCTGGATTAGTGCTCTTCAACATACGCGACATGTGTTTTTGAAACAATCCGACGCCCGGCATACGTTGAAATTCCATACGCATTAAAGAACCAGGAGTATTAACAAATAATAATCCAAAAGGTTTCATCCATTTAAATTTAGTAGTTAAATNAATAACATTCCCAGTTATTGTTTTTTCAGTTTCCCACACTCGTTTACCATCTTCATATTTGTAACTTCTAACTTCACCTTTGTCTTGGTTACTGTAACGTCGCGCAGTTTCTAAAGGTTGATTACTTTGTGGTAAATCACGTTCACGTATTGGATAATTTAATTTTTCTAATTCCTCAACAATGTCTTCAAATTGTCTAGCACTTCCATTTTCGTTGTAAAACATTTTTAATAATTTTTCAGCTTCTTTTTTTAATTCTCTGTTTTTAAAAGCCATGCCGTTTTTAGTAGCTGGTAGAAAATTATTAAATTCAGGATATTTACGACGTAATAAAGTTTCTATAAGTGTCATAGCACCTGCGCGGTAACCCATGTTTTTAGTAAATTCATCAATACCACCCATCAGTCTAGTTGGAAATGTAACAAGACCACGGGTTGTAAGGTCAAGTGCCTTTTGTGTTTTTAAACCTAAAACGTCTGTACTTCCACCTGTTAATTTTTTAATGTATCTATTAACAGTTTTAATTACAAATGGTGAAAAAGTTTTCATCCATTCATTAAAATTGTTTTGATGTCCTTGGTCTGCAAATTTCATAACTTTAGCATCAAGCACAGGACTATAATCACGAGCCGCTTTCCACGCTATTTTTAACGCGTGGCCTGTAGAATACCCCATATACCGTATAGTGTTAACAGCTTCATTAGCAGCTTCTCTGTGAAACGCACGCTCTTGTGCACTTAACACAGCAACTTTTAAAAACTTTTCTATTGGTAAACGTATAACGTTTGTTAAATTACCTAACATGGTAATAACTTGAGTAGCTGTTCCTGCTAATACTGAGTTAGTCATCCACCCTGTAATTTTATCCCAAGTAGTAAATGAACCTAATTCTGTTTTTAATTTAATTAAAGCGGCTGGGTCATCAATAGCGTCTCGCGCAACTGAATATATTTTAAATCTTTCTTCTGCAGGAAATTTATTTAAAAATTCCTCAACGCCTTTTATACTTGTTACACCTTGTTCTTCTAAAGCTTTCCGCCAAACTGTCATAACGTCTTCATCAATACCTGCAGCTTTTCCTACTTTTTTACTAGCTTCAAGAGCTCGCGCAGCTTCTCGTTTTACTAATGCTTCACCATCCATTGCATAAAATAAATTAGCAACAATTTTATCGTATTGTGCCATGTATTCATCTTTTTTATCTTTAGGCCATTTTGCAAAATCATCATACTTAGTCAGGCCCCCATGTTGTACGAAGGAGTCCCAAACATCATATTTTAAATCTGATACACCTGTAATATCTGCTGCCCACCCACCAGGGTCGCTTCTAAATCGTTCAATAATATCTCTTTCATATTGTGGATTTTGACTACGCCTGTAGTCTTTAATAACTTCAAGTTCTGCTTTACTAATAACAGGGGCGTCACCAATAATTGTTTTAAAATCTTCATTAAATCTTCCTAACCAAGCACGCATATTTACATCAGGAATAATAGTTTGTGATATATTGATTGTTTCAGTTTTAGCTTTACCTTGTTTCGGAATTTTAGTACCTGTCTTTTTGTGCATTTCATCTATTATTTTTTTAGCTTTAGGCGTATACCAAGCATAAACTTTATCGGAGTCAATTGCTGTTACTTTAATTTTGTCCGTAGAGACATCTAAGGGAAGCACTCTATCTATTGTTCTGTTTCCTAATTTTCTACTGGTAAAAGGAAGTAATGGGTGATTAATATGTAATACAACATCTTCGCCATCTGCATTTGTATAACGCAAAGATTCCTTAGGTTCAAAATAGGAACGTAATTTTCTTATATATGACGGGTTTTCTTTAAAAAGTTTGTCATCAATTTTTTTGAACAGTAAATCACCTGTCTGTTTGCTACGTCCATAAAAATCAAAATCAGCAAGTTCATCTAAACTTTTTGATAATAAATCATCCCAAGTTTTTTGTGCACCAAATCTAGCAAAAGTACCGCCCATAATGCCACCTGTGCCTACGCCTATACTGGTTGCGATAGCAAATCTTTTATAATCAAATTCGTCTTGATAACCAGTTCCTTTGCTTCTAAGTTGTAACAAAGCATCATGTGCTCCTGTCGCTGCCCCGACAACACCTGCTTCAAGTGCTGCACCTTTAAGAACAATGTTTCTTAGGTTATTTGCAGCAATGTCCTCAGTTGTTTCTTTAAGTAATTGTGCTTTTAATTCTTTTGCCGTCAACCCTTTTAATGCTGCTTTAAGACCTGTTTTATATGTGTGTTTTGCAACTTGTCCACCTACTCCGTAAGATACCCAATTAATCGGGTCAGTTCCTAAAGATATTCCAAGATTTTTTAACCATTGTGTCCACGGGGTATTGTCATCATTCCATGGCATTGGTAATTTATCATACATGTTAACAATGTGTCCATACTCAGCAAGGTCAACACCTTCTTTCATTGCGACATCATCTACAAGTTCAAAACCTAATAATGCTGTGTTGTTGTTATAAACTTGTCTCCAATCATAAAATGAATGTAAAGCATCTTCGTCTGACATGTCTAAATATTTTTTATTTCCGGAATCTTTGTAACGATAATTTCTAAAGACATTTAAAAAATCAGTGCTCGTAACGTAAGCTGCAGCATCTTCTGAAGTTACAATTTGGTCACTATTTTTCTTTAACCGTTTTATATAATTGCTAGACATTTATTCTATTTTTTCTCCTTTTAGGAATTTAGTTAACATGTCTCTCATTCGTTCTAAAGGCACGTTTAGTTCTTGTGATAAAGTATCAACAATGTTATCTGTTATTTGTTCCACAGTTAGTTCAGGCATGTTGGTTAAATACTCAAGTATTTTTTCTGTAGTATCATAGACTATATCATCAGGAGTGTTTTGTGTATAAGTTTGAATTACGGCTTCTGGTGTATTTGCATCTGTGACGTCGTCTTTTCCAGCAGAAGTTTCAGGAACCTCTGGTTCCACCTCCGGATTAATCTGCGCTTGTATCCATTTGTCAAGCGTTTCACTTGCCTTGTCCTCATCAACGTCACTTATTGACTCCTGAGGAAGTCTTTTTCCTTTATAATATATTGCAGAATTCTCACGTAACTTTGTTAAAAACTCTTCAATTTGTTTTTCATTAGGAGTTTTACCTTCGTTTTGAAATGTTCTATAAAAATCTCTTATTTCTCCTAAAGCAAACGTTTTAAATTTATTAATTTGAGTCTCCCCTTTTCTTCGAAAAGATGAACTACTTGAATACCCTTGAGCAATTTCAGCTTCTACCCCTTTTAAAAACTCATCGTACACAGGATTGTCAGAAACAAGCTTATAAGTTAGTTCGTTATTCTCAAAATCTTTTAAAATGTTCTCTTTACCAGCATTACTTAAATCAGAATAATTATTATCTAAATATTCTTCTAATAAATACAGCGAACCAAATTGGCCTTTTAACGTTCTTGTAGCTGCATCCCCTTTAGCCACAGCATCAACTGCATTAAATCCTGTATCATTCATTAATTTGTTAGCGGCTTCGGAGCCATAATATATACTATAGTTTTCTAACAATCGTGCTCTTTCTACTATATCTTCTTGTTTATTGCTCCCTAATAACTCTCTGTATCTTATTTCTATATTTAATTTATTTAGAGCTCTCTGATTTTTTAACGCTGTAAATTGAGCTGTAGCCAAACTTATTTTTCTTGCATTAATTTTTGTTATAGTTTCTTGCACCCATTTATAGTTCGTGTCTATTAATGACGGAAGTTTTGCGCCATTTTTAGTAGGACGCTGCGCAACTAAAAAAGTTTCTAAACGGTCTAATTCGGCAATGGAAATAGCGTTATCAGCTTTAAGTGTAAAATAATTTTCTAATAAATCAATAGAGTCTTTATTCGTTAATGAAATTTCTTTAGAACCATCTGGTCCTATCCATGTTTTTTGGAAATTGTTTAATGTAGTAAAAAATGCATCTGGTCCTGTTGTTGTATCTAAAACATTGCTTTGGTTACGCATACGTTCCGCTTTTGTGTGAGCACCAAGAAGTTGGGCATATTTGCTTTCTTGTGATAAAACGTATGGTACAACTACAGCATTAAAACCTTTTTTATAACCTTCTGATTTATTTTCAAATTGTTCATTATCTATTATACCTTCAAGAAATTGTTGATAATTACCATTTGTAAAATCATAATTAGCTTCAGCTTCTTTAATTTTTGCTAACGTGTCAGCACCGTGATACATTCCAACATTATTTTCAACAACATTTTTTGCATAAAGACCTTGCAGTGACGGGTGTTTTCCTGCTTCTAATTCTTTTTGTAGTTCGCTAGGAGACTTTGTAAGCAACAAATTTTTAACATCTGCATCGGCTGTTTTTTTCTGGGTAGTTACGTAAGATATTGCTGCTTTATCAAAAGAAGCCCCAAATTGTTTTAAGGAATCAGCCAACATTTTAGCTTCTTGTGAGCCAGTATTTGAAGAGGATGCACCTACATCGGTTACACCGTAATACTTATTAGTCATTTGACTGCTATATTCTTCGCTCATTGTAACTCCTTAATTGCTCATCTCGTGGTGCATGTAAGCTGATTCTGCTGCTGCACCGCCAATAGCTAAACCAAGATTGAAAATACTGCTTTTTGGTTTCGATTTTGTCGTGTTATACACTCTATCTCTTCTAGCAACTGCTTGGTCAAATTGTGCATAATTCTTTCTTAAATCTTTCATATACTCAAAATTAACTCTTTCCATGTCTGTACCTAAATCACTAAATATTGTTTGTGCAATTTTATCAGCGTTGCCAAAACCCATATTTAACGCTTTAGCTTCCTCAATCATAGCGTCCCTTTTCTTATCCCGTTTTACACTCTCTTTTTTATATTTAGCATCTGATTTTTCTGCTTCAATTAATTGTGTGTCCCACATTAATGCAGCGTCTGCATTTCTACGAAGCGATTGGTTGTATCTTTCTTGCTGTCTGGCAGCTGCATTTATAGCATTATGTTCTTTAATTGCACCAACTGCTTTAATTGCAAAACTTACGTACGGTAATGCTGCTCCCATTATTTATTCACCTCATAAGTCATTAGTACAAACGGTACTTTTTCTGACGTTAAATTTGTTACTGTAATTTGTTCTTTAAATCCTAATAATTTCAACCACTTACGTGCTTGTGTGTGTCTGCTATCTACAAAATTATGTAAAAAATCATAACCTTCTATTAACTGTGGCACTGTTTCATAACACATTTTCATTACAGTTAAAGGTTTTTGTTTTAATTCTTCGCTGCTTAAAAACCATATAACACCGCTTCTTGGTGTTTCAGTGGGACGTGTTCCAAACATAGCAATACATTGTTTGTTTGCATTTAAACCAGCAAACGTAATAGCGCCTTTCTGTGTTAAAGGCCAAGCTAAAGCTTCATGCGGCGTACTTCCATCACAAGAATATATTTCGCGTACTTCTAGGGGACTCATGTTAGGGGCCAGTTGCCAAACATGTTTAGGTTTAGCTTTTACTATTGTGTATTTATACCCTTTTGGAACGTCTATGATAAAATCCTTCTAACTCTGCACCTGTTATGTGCATTGGTAAATGTGAACTACTGACAATTTCAAGAGTGTAATCAGTGTTTCTACATTGAATTGGAACTCTAATTGTACCTGTGGAAGCTTGTGGAATATCAATCTTTCCAGTAAATCCAACAATGTAACCATTTAGAAATGCAGTGTTTTTATCTCTGTTTTCTGGTGTAACTTCTACTTGAAAAAATGATGAGTCTTCATAATCAAATGATATAGTTCGCACTTGATACCTTCCAGTAGTTATGCTAATAGTACCATTTGTTGTAGTCTCACGAACATATTGTGGTGACATTGTATATGTGCTAGTGTAAGGGACACCAATTAATAAACTTGTATGATTCCCAACAATTGTGTACGTTGAACCGGACGTGTTGGTTGCTGTGTAGTCAGCTCCTGTACTTGCGTTCACTGCCATAAGTCCTGTCTTTGCACCATACGGGGATGTAAAAGTTGTTAAACCTGTTCCAGATGAATATGTACCAGTCACCGCTTTTTTTAAATCAATGTGCGGGTTAAAACCAATAGTAGTATCGTCAGGGTTGCTTAAATCTATTTTACACAATTTAGTTGTCTGTCCTTCAGACACTAATAAATACAAAACGTTTTCTATACTCATGCCACCAACTATTTTAGTATTGGTGAACGTCCAAGTGCTCCAAGCGGATTGTACTTTTTTTACAGCATCTTGTCTAAAATATTTATATACGTAAAGTTTACTTGCATTAGTAGCAGTAATTGCCGACCCTACGGAATAAGGCGCTGTCTGACTATCAGCAACATCTGAAGCAAGAACAAACAACATGTCCTCCGTAGTATTGGGTAATATTTGATATACTTTATCAGGAACGTATTCATTTACATGCACTGTTAAATCAACA
>NZQM01000244.1 GCA_002695905.1 Parvibaculum sp. | reverse complement strand
CAAGAAAGTGGATCGACAAGCCGCACAAGAAAAAGCCGGATATAAAGAGCGAGCATTAGCCTCTCGTAAGTACGGCCAATCTGTTGGCGGAGGTAAGAATTTCCGAGCCGTTCGGTCCGTGGATTTATCTACTTACATGAGACATGAACAGGAAAGACCAGGCTGTATGTCCGACCCTCAATATTCTAAAGACTTCGCAAAAGCCAACCCTGAAACGGTAATCGGATCTTGAGAACTGTCACTTATAACGAATTAAAGAATCGATTCACCTCGGCCATCGGGGTGGATACATTATTGACGGTTGAAGAAACCGCTTTCAAAAACTCGTTAAACGACCGAGTAAAGGGAGCATGGACACGGGCAAGATGGCCCGAGCTTATGTCGCTGAAAGAAAAGACAGTGGCCGCAGTTACATCGCCCATAGCGGCGGATAAAGCGGTTCAAATAGACAACGATTCCGACATAATGGATGTGTTCGCTGTGTTTGATAAAAATCCGCTTACGGACAGACAGGCAATCAAACTGACCTATCACTTAATCAATGGGTATTTAATATTACCCGCAAATTCCTCTCAATCCTCTGTTTTCGTCATGGGTAACCAAGTCACCCCGAGCGACTACGGAACCGGTACTACGACACTTCCAAGATTTCTTGAACGGTATCTCTTACTCGCTTGTGTCGCTCAATTTTATAAAGAGGACGGCCAATTGGAAAAATCAATCCAACAGGAGGCANTNGCNGAAGAAGCACTGATGCAAGAAATGGATCGGGTTGAGCGGTTGGAAGCGCAAAACAAAATCACAATAAATACATACCCGAGCTATAACTTCGGGGTAAACATTTTAACAACAATATAATTATGGGATTATCAGGAGTAAATATTCTAAATGCAATGGGAGCCGGTGGTTCAAAGTATGTGAACGACACTGGAACTCACACTGGCACATTCACATCAATACAATTCACCGAGGACTCAGTTCTTTCGGCATACACCGGCAAGGTCGAGAATGTATCCGCTCTAATTTCAGACGGAACAACCTTTTCGCAAGGCCAGGTCATTTACGGCGAATGCTCCGAATTTTCCTTATCGGCCGGAGCTTGTTTGGCCTATAAATCGTAATGCCTTTTAACTCTCTTGGGTTACTGGTTGGCGACACCGATGCGGACAGTGCAGTCGGCCCAGTTCCCATCGTGTCCAATGGATTGCTGACTGAGTCGAAGGCATTTTTACAAACCGAAGACGGATCTTACTTACAATTTGAATTTTAAAAAATATTATGGCCAATAAACGCATTTCCTCACTTACCTCGCTGGGCGGAACACCTAACACCGCAGATATTATTCCCATCACCGATGTCTCAGACACAACCGGATCGGCCCAAGGTACAACTAAAAAAGTAACTGTTGCGAATTTGGTAGCGGCCGCCCCACAAGGCGATTTACTCGCATCCAATAATTTATCCGATGTTGCGAATGCCGGAACAGCACGAACCAATTTAGGATTGGGCGATGCGGCAACCAAAACGGTTGGCACAGCGGATACTAATGTTATTGCGGTTTCCAGTGGGGTAGTCGATTTAGGCGGCAATTCAATACTTGGATTTTCAGCCTCGCTAAACGCTCAAACTGGCACAGCCTACACGATAGTGGCGGGAGATGAAGGGAAAATAATTACTCTTAATAATGGTTCAGCTATTACGGTGACACTGCCCGTGTTAACGGCGGGATTTACCTGTTCGTTTATTCAGACAGGTGCGGGTGAGGTAACTTTTTCTGCTAGTTCGACAACTATCAATAATCGCCAAAGCCACACTAAAATAGCCGGACAGAAAGGTATGGCCTCCATCGTTTATACGGACACTAATATTATTTATTTAGCGGGAGACACTGCCTAAAATGAGTATAGTTTTACCGAGTTTACTAGGGCTTAATAAGCCATCGAGTGTTGCATGGAATGGAAATAATTACAGTCTAAGCTTTGATGGTGCGGATGACTACCTTTTAATGGGTACATCCGCAATTTCCCTAGATACTAATTTCACAATATCCGTATGGTTTAAACCTACATCTGACGCTTTATCGGGCTATGATTTTATGTGTGGCTGGGGGAATGCCGCAAGTGGTCAAGCTAGGGTTGTGCAGATTTTAAACTCTAAACTCAGCTTTGAAATTTATTTTTCTAGGGTTAGCGGATCAACTACACTTTCTGCTGACACGTGGTATCATGGGGCAGTAACTTTTTCAGGGAACGATGTAGAAATATTCTTAAACGGATCGAGCGATGGGACAGGTACTTTAAGTAGAGCTACAATGGCATCAAGCTTAACTTTTGCTGGCGGCACAGGTACTATGACCTCAGTTGGATTTGTACCTTTTTCGGGGTTAATTGATGAATTTTCCGTGTTTGATTCTGTTTTATCATCAAGCGACATTACTGCAATTTACAATAGCGGAGTACCAGCAGACATCTCTTCATTAAGTCCCGTAGGTTGGTGGAGAATGGGAGATAACGATGGTGGAACAGGCTCAACTGTTACAGATCAAGGTAGTGGAAAGAACAACGGCACACTAACCAACGGTCCAACCTTCTCAACCACAGTACCATCATAAATTATGAGCAGAAAATATGTCATCATTAATTCGGACGAAGTAGACTCCGTGGATTTTGACCAAGTGGATGAGACCAGTTCCGACACAATCCGTTACTCAATCGATAATTCACAAACTTTCGTAAAGTTCGATTCGGACACGACACCTTCATTTTTAGAAGGGAAAACGCAATACACGCATTCCGAAATACTCACCATTTTAGCAACTGACGAGTGGACTGATCCTAATCCTCCTGGCGAATGATTTACACCGCCATATTAGCTTTATGCCTCACCGGATGCTCACTTCGCTCCACCTACCCAACAATCGGCGGAGTGATTGGCGGCGGTGCGGGAAGTTTCGGCGGTCCAGGGACTGCGGCATTAGGTGCTGGTGCAGGTGTCCTTGCGGGCGAAGCATTAAAAAACAAAGACGCACTTATCGAGGCCGAAGAAACTATCGAGGCTTTAAGTCACGGAGATGTCTCTGCGATTGTTGCGAACGGACTAGCCGAGCATAAGACAGGCTTTGAGAGTTTCACATCGTACATAAAAAAAATTCTTATCGGGGCGGCCATTCTGCTCGGAGGGTATTTAGCCATTCCTATTTTCGTTGCAAAAAGAACAGCTCGTAACTGTTCGAAAACAGAAGCGGAAAAACATCTGACCCGCCCACCATTCCCCGTAAAACCTCCCTCACGAAATGAAAAATCTTGAATTATTAAAAGAGAAATTTTTATCGATGTCACAGAAAGCTAAAATGCTAACTGTTTTTGTTGGTCTAATAATTGGAATTATAATCCTCGACTGCTTGTTCTGATGGACAGAACTGCACTAGCTGGGTTTGGTGGATCGTTGGCAAGCATCAGCGGATCTTTCCATGAAATTGTCGGCATAGTTGCCGGTGGAATGACGATTATTTATATGGCGGTAAAGATTTACCAGGAGGTAAAAAAGAAGTGAGTCGATATCGTTCATTCGGCAAACTTGACGATCCGACTACTGAGGAGGGGGACCGAGGATTTATTGGGATGAATTCGTACCTCGAACCGTCCACACTTGAGCCGGGCTTCGTGGAAGATTCGCAGAACATGAGACTTGAAGGGGATATCGCCAAGGTCAGAAAAGGGATCGAATTTAAAGCCGGTTCTGTCACTTTATCGTATGCCTCAGATCAAAAAGTATTTACTTCAATTTTATTCAGCGACCCAGCCACAAATTCTGAATTTATTGCGGTTGCCACAAAGAATAAAGTAATCATTTGGAACGATCAAAATAACAGCGGGATCGACATTGCATATCCCGGTGGGGAAGTGGTTGCGGCGGGAGATAATCCCTCCTTCGTTCAGGCCGCCGAAAAACTTATTTTATTTAGAGGACCATCAAAAACACCGCTTGAATGGAATGGCGATTATACCAGCCCCACTGCATTCACGGTTAAAGCCAATGGTTCTCCGGGGGCGGGAAATATCGCCTGTCCAAATACTACTTTCGGAGTGTTCTTTGCGAACCGTCTGTTAATACCACAACCCGCCGATTCACCGTTTACTGTTTTAGCATCTGAAATCTTGGATACTGATAATTATAAGGAATCTACGAGTCAGTTTAGACTGTCAAAAGGATCAGCAAGTGGAGGAGTTGTGGCGATCACTTCTTACCTCGAAAACCAAGCAATAATATTTCAGAGGAATAGCATATTTTTAATTAATAACATCGCCCTCACTTCATCCTCCGCCACATTTGAAATCCCCCGCCAATTTGGTTGCGTAGCCCGCAAATCGGTAGCGGCCAGCGGACCGCAAATCTATTTTCTATCCGATGATGGGGTGATGGTACTGCAACAAGGTTTAGATGCCGCCAAAGGATTGGGGATTAGTGTTGCGAAAGTAAGCGGGGAAGCAGTCCCAATGACTCGCCCGATACAAGACCAAATTGACCAAGCAAACTTTGCAAATGCGGATAAGGCAGTCGGAGTGACTTTCGACAATAAATATTATTTGGCATATCCCGGCACTCCCACATCAACCACAAATGATAAGTGCATAGTCTTCGATATCCTTCAAAATAACTTTTCTAGTATCGATAGTTTCCCGAGCGGATTTGCCATTGATGACTTTGTAATAATTGATCATGGAACGAATCCCACCAAGCGGAGATTATTTGCCTGTAATGATAAAGGATGGCACTTAATCGAAGAGGCGGCCACAGATATAACCGGCACAATCGGAAGCGGTACCACGACAAGCACCGCTATCTCTGCCAAGCTCAAAACGAGATCATTCACCCTCGGGGATATGAATGTCAAATCGTGGAAGAGGGGACAGCTCGGGGTAAAGGTAAATAACGGGGATGCATTTACCATAAAATATAATACTACTGACCCCGACCGGACAAACACGGTCCATACCGAAAGTTATTCAGGATCGGAAGAGGAGAAATTAATTCGATTCGGCAGTGGTCGGGCGAGGGGGTTTGCCTGTGGCATAGAAGTGGATGTAACCGCGGGATCCCCCGAGATTCGCCATGTTTCAGTAGAGGGAATAAAAACAGGATTAATGGGCCGACATGAAGTCGCATAGTCATGGCAATAACTTGCACAGTTACACCGGGGACAACGATGGCAACGGGGATCGATTTATCCGCCTCGAATCTGAACGAACTTGGGACTCCAACCGTAGTAGTCCCCACTATTTCGCAGACTTCCATAACACTCGAAAATTACACAGTAGCAAATCTTCCCTCCAACGGAACGGTAGGGAGATTGGTATTCGTAACGAATGGGGACGGGGGCAGTTTGCCATGCATAGCAGTAGACAATGGGACGGACTGGGTGAGGGTAAATCTCGGATCGGCAGTCAGTGCAACCGATGTTGAGGAATATATTATAGCGGAATGAATATTTTGGAGCAAGCGAAGGGTTTATACGACAAGTGTAATAATGATATGTTTCAAGATATCACGCGATACATGGCTTATGGTCATGTGTTTATTTCACCCAATCAATTTTTGCTCTTAAAGCCTGTGGATAGGAATCTTGAAACTAATCCCGTCAATCAATGGCAAGTGGAAAATCCAAATGCCTGGTATGTTCATATGGGCATTGGAAAGGTAAAAAATTTAATTAGGCAAGCACCTTACAATCTCCCTTATGTTGGATGGATGCGCGCCACAAAGGACCAACCAATTAGATGGTACGATTTTAATAAAATTCAACGGAGAAAATAAAATGGGATCAGACGCAACTCAATTTTTAGTAGACCCTCTTAATATAAGAGAGAATGTTTTTGGTGGTGGGCAAGATCAACCAAATCTCACGACCTATGGTGGAGGAATGAAGGAAGCACTGGAGGCACAGCTTGCTTTACTTACAGGCAAGAAAGTGGGTGATGCCGATTTTACCAGCGTAGGATCACTGGAAAGTCTGCTTCCGCTCGAACAATCATTGCGTGAGAAATCTGCACAAGTGGAAACGGATGTATTGAGAAAGACCATGCTTGGTGGACAAACAGGTGGGCAGACACAAGAGGTCACCTACGATGAACAGGGCCGTGTAATTTCAGGATACTCCGAACCGGGAGAAGCAAAGATTCGTGCAGTGATCGAGGACTCTGATGGGAATGTAATTCCAAATGCTGGCGATCCCAATGTGGTTTCCGATGCACAGCGTGTGAGAGTTGAGTTTGTGGATGCTAATGGAAATGTAATAGATCAATCTGATAATTTGCCGATTACCTCGCAAACACAAGATACACAAAGCGGGCCACTCCAAACAAAGCTTTCATCAACACTCACAAATTTAACTGATCAGTTAATATCAAACTTAGAAAATAATCCTGACTTTGATCAAGAAACCTTAGACAGAATAAAAACTGAAAGATCATCAATACCTGGATTCGATCAGAAAACAATAATGGGGTCTGAGGGATTTGACGGGTATGGTTTAAATAAAAACCAAAACTCCTACGCAATAACTGATGCTCAACCAATCTTTGCCAAGGATGCTCAAGGTAATATCATAACCGACATTTCAAAAGCTGGCACTACGGAGACAACCACAATCCCTGTTCAACGCACAGGGGACGGGATGATTGATTTGCTTGGTGACAAGCGTGAGGTCCAAGGGATAAGACCGGACTTCGAGCAGTATGTCCGCAACAATCCCGAGTACATGGCTGAAGTGGCAAGGGACAATGCAATGCGGGAAGCCAACGGTTTACCTACCCGTAGCTTAGAAGAGTGGGGTAGGGCTCACTATGCCCGAGAAGGCGAAGCAAAAGGTGATATCGTACCTGAAACATTTGGATCTTTGGGGCGAACTGCTGGGTTTAGCCAAGACGGAGAATTTCTCGGGGCATCGGCATTTGCAGAGGATTTAGCTCGGGGGAATATCTCCCGCCAAAGGCAACAGGATTTGGATGATGTTTCACGCTTTGCCGGCCAATACCAGGATATTATGGAACAGTTCCGTGATCCGAACACTCCGAGAACAATTGGAGAAATCGGCGGAGCCAATGATGTGTTTTTAAATGCGATTAGTGGAAATGCCGGGGCGGGTGCAGAAGCTACTCAGTCAAGCGGTCCGGGACTTCGTGCAATGTTGGCCAGTCAAGCCACAGATGCACTTGGACAGGGATTAACCGACAGAGAAAGGCAAAGGATTCAAGACAGTTTTAAAGCACAGAGTACGATGATGGGACGGACTTTTGACCAGTCGGCGGGCATTCGTGAGGCCGAGGCATTAGTCGGAGAATCCAACCAAAGAAAAATGCAAAACCGTGCATTTGCACAGAATGTTCTCGGTCAAGAAGCCGCACTTCGTCAGGCAGAAATTGCACAAGCAAAAGCGAATGAACTCGATCCGTTTCAGGCAATCCTCGGAAGGTCGGGAGGAAATAGCTTACAACAGGCTCAAGGAGTTTTGGGACAATCGGGATACGGCTTACAGAGTGGCCTGAATTATTTGAATCCTGAGTCAGGACTTGGATTCATACAGAACCAAAACACGAATTTGATGAATATGTACAACGCTCAACAACAGGCAGATGCTGAGAAGTTTAGTGGCTTGACGCAAGCCGCCACTACCGCCGCTGTCGCGGCTTGCTGGGTCGCACGAGAAGTTTATGGTGTGAATAATCCGGCATGGATGTCATTCCGATATTGGATGCTAAACGAATCCCCATCTTGGTTTAGAGCAACATATCTAAAATTCGGAGAACGCTTTGCACGATTTATTGCAGATAAGCCAAGGTTAAAAGCAAGAATCCGTATGTGGATGGACAGTAAAATTGGGAGATAATATTATGGCAACAAAACCATTTTTTTCAGGAAATTACGGATCATCATTAGGCCGTGTGGACACATCTTCAATTGTTGGGGCGGGACGGGCGCAAGGGCAGATGTTTGCCAATCTCGGGAAGACTATTGGATCATCGATTGAAAAATTTCGGACTGAAAAAGAGAAGAAGGAACAGCAACAAAGATCCGAAAATTTATTTGTCCGGCAATACGAATCAAACCCCGATAATCCGATATTCTTAAACTTAGGGATTCAGAGCATTGAAGAGGCAAAAGCTGTAGCAAAGGATATTTCGAAAGATCCCAAGCTCGTTGCCGATGCGATGAAATTTGGACAGATGGCAATAGATCAGCAAAAAGCACAGCAAGCAACCGAACTCTATAACCGAGCGATTGCGGCTGATGATCGGAAGATTGCGGACCAGCAAAGGGAAGTGAATTTTAATCGTTTCCTCGGCCAACCTGGTAAACCAATAGTTGACCCATCCGGTCCTGACAGAAATTCCGTACTTCGTAATTTACGGGCTGGCAAGGGAGCAACTCCACCCGCTCGAATGATACCCGGACCATCTCCAGCCGAGGATATGCTTATAAGTCGAGAGGCTAAGAATTTTATGAGGAGGGCAGTGGGAGCGGGTCAGCCAATATCTGAAGCGTTGCCAATGGCGCAGAAACTGGATTCGCAGATTGCCGCGCAGACTCCTAAACCGCCAACAAGGTCTGAGAACTTAGCTGAAAGAAAATTTCAACGAGAGGTAGAGAAAGAAGAAAAGGAAGAGATGGAGCGAAACAAACCAAAACCTCCGGTTTATCAAGAGCGTACACTTCTTGCCATTGATGATGCTTTAAATATTCTCAATAAAGATTCTTTTAGATTGCCGGTTGCCGGGTTTTTGGCGACGACTGCCTCAGAGATCGGCGGTACGGATTCGGCAAATCTTGCCCAAGCAATTACAACAATACAGTCTTCTATTGGCTTTGATAGGTTACAAAAAATGAGAGATGATTCCAAAACTGGAGGCGCATTAGGCCAAGTTTCAGAGAGGGAATTGTCTCTTCTAAATTCCTCATTAGGTTCACTTTCGCAGATGCAAGATAAAGAACAATTGAGGACAAACCTTGAAAGAGTTCGTACGCACTACGATAACTTTATGAAATCCATAAATGCACGAAATAGTGGAATGAGTGCGGACACTGTTAAAGATGGATATTCACTACTAAACCAGTTAAATCAATCCCCACCAGCCTCTCAAGCTACAAATGTAGACCCAGCAGAATTAGAGAAAGCAGTTCAGGCTAAAAAAGATTTACTCCAAAGGCGAAAATTAATGTCTAGTCAAAACGAAGTCGGTATATTACCCGCAAATTAATTATGGCTACTCAGGAGCAAAACCTTGCGGAACTAAAAGAATTAAACCTTCAATTGGGACTGCCCGAGGATGATGGCATCCCATTGACCTATGATCAGAAATTACAAGAACTTCGAGCATTAGACGAGGAACTAGCAAGAACTCCTGAATCGTTTGAGGAGTATGTGGAAAGACGGAAGGTAGAGGATGCCCGATCATTGGGAGATAAATCGTCCGCTTTTCTCGATTCTTTTATGGTTGGAGGGAAAGCATTAGCACAGGAGGGAGCAGGTGCGATTGGCGAATTATTTCGCGGCGATGTTGGATCGGATGAACTGGGTGGAGTATTTCAGGTTGGGATCGAAGATTTCGGGAGATTCGCTAAAACAATCGGCGGTTCCATAATGGATAATGTTTATTCGGACGAAAAAGAAATGCAAAGGGAGTATCAAAGATATAAAGATAATTTTCTTTATAATCAAGAAGTCCGCCCAGCTATGCTTAATACTTTCGATGAAGAGGGTAGGGACTTCGTCAGTTTTGGGGCTAACTTTGTTGACCCATCATTATTAGTACCAGTTGCCGGTTTGATTGCTAGAGGGGGGGCGCTAGGAGCAAAAACAATTGCTAAAGGAGCAAGTGCAGTTTCAAAAGGAGCAAAGGCGGGAGCATTCGCCGCTCGGTCTCCTAGGCTTGTGCAGTTGTCCCGAGCTATGGCCAATACAAGCCGAGGTGCGGACATGGTAGCCAAGGGCGGGATTAAAGTTGCAAGTGGCTTAGATAAAGTTTCAAAAGTTGCATCAATCCCTTCAGAGTTATTTGCAAAAGGAACAAGAGGAGTTTTAAAAGGGACAGCCAAGGCTGGCCAAGCGGCCGCTGGAGCAATCGGAAGGGCTGGTAATATTACCTCAAAGGTTGCGGGAGCGCCAAGAAATTTAATTACAAAAGTGGCAAGTTCTGCAGTAGATCCAAAAGTAGCGGGTTCAGGTATATTAGGTGCTCAGTTAGTGGGCAGTATGTCGGGAGCAGTACCTGGTTTAGGATTACTTACTGCAACGGAGGCATTAGGTTACATCGCCAATAAGACAGGCCGAGGAATGGAAAGGACTTTAAGTGCTTTAGCCTCGTCCGGATCGCAAAAAAGATTCCTTCAAAGGTTGGCCACATCGGCAGACAGTAAATTGGTACGAAAGTCGGCCTTATTGGCTCATCGATATGGAGGGACTAGGCTAGGGGATACTGCATTTAATATGCTCGCAAATAGTGCGACAGTAGGGACGCTAAATGCGGCATTAGCATATGCGGCTGGAGAAGGTCCGGAAGGGATCGGAGCGGCGGCGGGTTCAGGTGCTTTAATTGGTGGAGCGCTCCCGTTTGGTCAGTCAGGTATGCGGGGCGGTAAAACACAAAAAGCTAGGGATGAAAAAAGTATAAATAATTACTTGGATGCAAAATTAGAACAAGAGCAACGCAAGCAATTTGTAAAGTTAAGTCCCGTGGCAAAACTTGCATTTGCAACCGTAGAAGAGGCCGGGATAAAAGCCCCTAAAATTGAGTTTTTAGATGGCAAAACATATTTAGAATTACTTCGCCAAAATGACCCCAATCTACGAAGCGCACCGGATGCCGATTTAGATATGGATTCTAATGTTATTACAGTCAATCAAGACGGTAATTTTGCAAAAAGTTCAGAGTTTGCAATGGAAATCCTCCTTCACGAATTGGGGCATGGATTTATCAAACAGGCCATAAAGGACGATCCGTTTTTCGCATCGAAGATTTTAAAGGAATATCAACCAAAAAAAGGTGAAGAATCTTTTGAATTTGCATTCACTTCAGACTCAGCCGGTTCACCGATTGATTCAATTCAAGTGAACACTAAAGCAAAACAAATTGCCGAGATGTACGACGGTATTCAGTCAGGTATTGGAATCGGTCGGGATGCAAATGCTCTTGCCCAAGAAATCGGGGCAGAACAGTTCGCCATGATGATGGTGGATAATGGCGGTAATATCTTTAAAACCATTGAACCCAGTTTGCGCCATAAACTCTTAGAATCTACTCGCAAGGTTTTGGGTGTTTTGGGATTAGTAGATCAGCAGACGGGTAATCCTTTATCGATATCCATTTTGGGTAAGGGTGTTGAGGCTAAAAATCCAATTTTACAACGGAGTAAAACGATCCGTAATTTGTATAAAAACTATGTTGAGCAGAAAGAAAAAGCTTTAGTAGATAAAATCGATTTAGCAGAAAATCCGATGTCCTTGAAATTGGATAAAGGAGAAAATGCACAACAAGCAGTTCAGAGATTATTTAGCTCAAAAGGATTGTCATTAAAAGAGGCTGGAGCATTCAGAATTAAGAACCGTCAGATCAAGAGAAAGTTGATTGAAATTCGAAATCGATTATTTGAAAAACCCGAGGGTGAGATGAGAGCGGAAACCAATGAAAAAGGTAAGCCTGTTTATATCGTTGGGAAAAAATTAACAGATGAATTAAAAGCAATATTTACTCGCAACGATCCTTTCGGAAATATTAATACTTTGATCAATACCGCTACCGAAGCAATCATGCAAAAAGCTCAAATGACGATGCTATATCGTGCGGGAAAACCGAGCAAATATTCGGACAATGAATTGAGGCCACGGGTGATCGCACCGGTACGATATAAAGTCACCGGACTGGCTAATTCAGCTAAATCATTTGCGTCCCTAAAATTGGATGCATTTGACGAGGCATATTTGCGAAATAATGCGGAGGTTTTAGTGGCTGAAGGATTGGCAAAAGATCCTAATAAATTAGTCGAGCTTGCAAGGCAAGTTGCGAGGGATGCAATGAACGATCCGGAAGGTCGAATTAACCCCGAAGGAAAATACGAAAATGAGATCGTTACCGCTCTCTTTGGACAGACCGAATCTGCCCCCCAAATTCGTAACCCACAGATCAGAAGATTGCTTGAAGAGGGAAGACTAAAAGATTCATATAGAACCTATGATATTGATGGCCTTGCTGGACTAGTCCCAACCGGTAAATCGGGTATCTCTTTTGAATGGCATAATGTAAAGAATAACTACCTACCTACAGATCAAACTTTATTTATGCCCCGTCAGTCCAAAAACTTTGATAAAAAAGTAGCACTCAGAACTAATGAAAGTTTAATCGATTTAGTTGATAACATTGCGAGGGAAGAAGGAGTCTCAAGAAACGATGTTTTAAATCGGATTTTGCAAGAAAAATTAGACCCCGAAACAAAGATCGAATTGCCCGAAAATGTACCCGCCGACCCAAGTCCCATCGCTGAAGAGATTCCGCCTAAGAATGTAACACCAAAAGTTGAGTCTCGGACACCTTCTAATCCGTGGAGTAAAGGTTCAGATCCGAGCTTAAACTGGTTGAGAAATTCGCCCGATAAAAAGTTATTTATGCCAGCCCAAACGGTTGAACAAAGGAAGGCAAACAGGTATGGCCAAAAGTTTAAACAGGCAACGGAGTCGGATAAAATAATATTATCCCAAGCGAGGCGAGAATGGATGGAAGAGGGATATAGTTCTGAAAACTTTCAGGACTGGATGCATAGCGGTTTTGAAGAACCAGCATTGGCAGTAAAAAAGAACGATCAATTTATTCCGATAAAATTATATTATGGTGGACCATTAGGAGTGTCG
>NZQM01000243.1 GCA_002695905.1 Parvibaculum sp. | reverse complement strand
AGCTTTGATGCGTAGCCTTAACACGTTTGTAGCTACTTCTTATAAACAACGAATAGGGCATACGATGGGAGCTAGTGGGTTATTAGAGACAGGACTGTTGCTAAACGACTTAAAACGCGGTATTGTACCACAAATCCTCAATAGAACAGAAGCTGATGACGTGTTTCTGTCCTACGATGCGCCAGCCCCACAGGGGGCATTTCTGAGTCTAGCCGCTGGCATGGGTAACGTATACTCGGCTGCATTGTTTTCTACGGAGGTGTAGGATGTCTGTTGTAATTGATAGTAATGACACCAAACTTGAACCTGCTCAGATTCTTATGGAGTTTGCAGGAAACTATAATAACACTGAATATCCAACAGAAGTTGTTACTGCAGCGTTACTAAAAGAAATTACAATACCTGACACAGACTTAGTTCAATTTGGAAATACTGTATTTATTGGACACAGGGGGAAAGGTAAGAAAAAACACATGATGCAGGGCAGAGGACTTACTGTAGA
The DNA here is from genome assembly GCA_002695905.1 of Parvibaculum sp. GTDB lineage: Bacteria > Pseudomonadota > Alphaproteobacteria > Parvibaculales > Parvibaculaceae > Mf105b01. Next base: position 11,749 of record NZQM01000243.1, on the reverse strand, counting down.
TACGGCTCAAAACTTTATAGCTGCAGGGTTAAAATATTTTACGCATATGCAAAAAATGGGCATTACTAAATTTGTATCTGAATATGATGGTCCAATGTACGACAGCGCGTTTAAAGCGTGGAAACAATATGCAGACCGTAGAGACACTAAGATTGCAGTAGGTAGGTTAGCTAACGGCAACTCTAAAGCCTTTGTAGATTTAGGAAAAATTCCTTTAGACGAGAAAGTGTAACATGGCAGCGGTATTAAATGCGGTTAGTTCTGTACTAGGAGCTGTTGGCGACGTAGTTGGTGATGTTGTCGATGTTGTTAGTGATGTAGGTGGAGCAGTTGTTGACGTTGTTGAAGACGTAGTTGATTTTTCGGTTGACGTTGTTGAGGATGTAGTTGGGACAGTTGCGGATGTTGTTGTTGATGCCGCTGAGTGGGTTTACGAGGAAGTTGTTGAACCTGTTGTAGAAGGTGTAGTTGACGTTGTTAATTACGCTCTTGATAATCCTATTGAGGCAATCGCAACATTAGCGGTTACTGTCGCAGCCCCATACGCGGCTCCGTTTTTAGGTACAACGACTGCAGCACTTACGAGTGCAGCAAATTGGGTTATTCCTCTTGCTAGCGGCACAAACACTCTTGTTAAAGGTGGCGATCTTGGAGATGCTGTAAAATCAGCGGCTGTTAGTTTTGCAGGTAGTTACGCTTCAAACGCGGTAAGTACGTACGTTACTCCTACCGTTACCGCAACAACAACAGCAGCACTTGGCAACACGCAATTAGCATCCACAGTGTCTAGTGCTTTAAATGTAGGAACAAAGTCAGGAGTAAAAACTTTTGTTGCTACTGGTGGTGACACTAAAGCCGCCTTAAACGCATTTACCAGTGCAGCCACACTCGGAGGTGTAAAGGGAGGTTTAGAAGCAGCTACTGATGCTGTCATGGGTGGTATAGAACAATCTTTCTTAGACTCAGATTTAGGTAAATCTATTAATGACTTATCTGATGGGGTTAAAGAGTCTATTTATGTAAGCGTTGCAGCAGAACTTACTGGGCAAGATTTGTCCGCAAATGAAATAATAGCTGCGTTGGATTCTGAAGGTTTTGTATCAGACATTGTAAATAAATACGTGCCCCTTGCTGATTTTATGGATGGGCTTGTAACCGATGCTAAAGAGTCTTTAGGTAAAAACTTATCTGAAACACAAATTAAAATTTTATCAGACGCTGTGGGCGCTAGTTGGGACGCTGCAAAAAAAGGTAATCCAAACCTTTCAGGCGACGAATTTTTTGCTAGCTTACAAGGACCAGCATACGAAGAACTTATTGACACGATTAGTGATCCTATAGACTCAGCTTTAGATAGTCTTACAGGCAACTCTGCCAAAGCGGAGGCTGCGGCTAAACCTTTAAACGACGCAATAGGAAAAGCTACTGAAGCTACAACAGCGTATAACGCGTTAAGTGCGGAATTAAACGGAAGAGTGCAAGAACAAGAACGGCTTCGTGGTGTGTATAATGACGCGGTAGATGCCTATAATGCCAATCCATCGCAAGCAACCGCAAACGCTGCTAATATAGCTTCTGCTGCATTTAATAACTACGCTAACGATTTAAACAAAGATTACGAAGGTATTAGAGCAGAATTAGATGGGTACGAAGCTACGTATAACGAATACGAACCTATTATTGACGATTTGCAAGCGACGTACGACGAAGAATCTCAATACTTGTTATCTGATGTTGAAGATTTAGACAACGCTCTTAAACCCATGTTAAGCGGTGTAGAAAAAGTTATAGCTACTACTTTACGCCCCGGAATTGACGCGGACAAATATCGTGAACTTAACGGTTTAGAAGCAGGTGAAGACGTATATGCGCACTACCTAAGTAATATAGGTACGGCACAAGTCTTTGATGTTGAACAATTAAATAGAGAAGCTGAAGAGGCAGGTGAAAACCTGTATGGAGAGGGATATACTGTAGGATATGATGAGTACGGCAAAATTGTGTACTCCTTACAAACTCCAGACGGTGATGTTAAAGTTGATCCTTATCTTGAAGGAGGAGGTAGAGGCGGTGATCCTCGTGACTTTAATGATGGCGTGTGGACTATGGCGCAATGGCGTAAAGACGTAGCTGACCCTGTAGAACTTGGTGGTCGCCTAACGTACGATATGGCTGTTATTGCAGGTGACGCTAGTAAACAAGGACAGATAATTACGCTCAATGATTTTCACAAACTAAAAGACGCTGGGTACAACATAGTACCCTTTAAAGACAAATTNACAGGTGAAAANATTGATGGCACTAAATCTTACGAAGATGTTNTAGCAAANTTTACACAAGAACGAGCTAGAGCCAATTATACGTACACAAAACCCAAAGAAGAATATGCGCCTATAGACTTTATGGGTTACACAGAAATTACAGAGGACATCCATAACGACGTTATAAATTTTTGGAAAACACAAGGTGAAGACGACGCAANTGCAANAAAATTAGCTAATGAAACTGCACCTGTAGGTGAGATGTTAGACGGTAGCAAATTTTATGGTAATGTTGGAGATTTTAAAAATTATATAATGGACCTTGAAATACCGTACGCCGATGGCGATCCCGGTGAAAAATATGGGTTTAACGAAAATTACGAACAAATTATGATTGCTGAAGCAACACGTTTAGGCGAAAACGATGCAATAGATGATTTTCTTAGCAACAGTGCGGGGCTTAGTTTAGACGCTCTTGGGCAGCTTGCGCAAACTATGAGCTATGCCACTATCTTAACTAATAAAATGGGGCTTACTGACACTGCTGCACAAGACACGTGGTTAAATAACTTTGGTGAAGCCCTAAGTGAAACGGGTAAAGGTATTCAAACTGACGAATATAAAGCCAAAGTAAAAAAATTAAACGAAGACATGGCTGCAGCTATGGCAGAAGCCGAAGGTGTTGGTGGTACGTTTAACGCAGTTCTTGGCGTAGCGTGGGAAAACCCCGGTGCCTTTCTATCTGAATATATTGTTAGTGAAATTATTCAAGAATTACCGCTTTTAATTGCTACAGGTGGTACAGCTACCCTTATAAGAGGCGGTGCAACGGTAACTGCTAAAGCTGTAGGTAAAGAGTTTGCGGAGTCTACTTTAAAGCGAGCAGGCGCATACGGAATAGTTGGCACTGNAGTAACAACCAATGTAGCCGAAGCGTTTGGTGGCGCAGCTCAAGATGGCTATGAAAAAGGTCTTGAAACTTACAATAGGATTCACTTTCAAAACCTTATGAAACAAGGGATGTCTATGGATGCCGCTGTGACAGCCATGCAGACTTCTGAATACATAGAGAAATCCGAGACGTACGCGGTCGAACTTGCAGAACAAGCAGGACTTGTTGGAGCTGGCATTGCGTTAGTAACCGCAGGGTTAGGAAGTAAATTAGGTATTCCTGACAACTTAGCGTTAGAAAAAGCGTTATTTGGAGAAGGTAAAGCTCCTGAAGGGTTTATTAATCAGTTAGTAAAGTATGCTACCACAATAGGCGCAGAAGCTACAGCAGAGGGGATTGAAGAAGGCGGCGCTGCAATGTTCGTAGAGGGCAGACTTGCTCTAATAGACCCTAGCCGTGATGTGTCAGGCAATGTTACTATGGCAGCGTTGTTAGGTACAATGTCAAGTGCAGGCACTACAGGAGGTATTCTTGTTGGAAACGAAATTGTTACAGGACTAAAAGGCAACGCTGCGGCAATCGTTACAACCTCTTCTCCAGAAACATTGCAAAAATTAGGTATTGGTAACTTCCAAGGAGAAACAGGTGCAGACACTGTAGTCAAACCAACNGAANCAGAAATAGAAACTGCGCTTGAAGAAGTAGGTATAACAGACACAGATACACAACTTGTTTTTAAAGACTATAACTATGACTCTCAGTTTACTACTAAAGAAGAAGTTAAAGAATTTGTACAACTTACCAACCCTACGTTTGAGTTTACCGACGATATAGCTGCAGGTGCGTACGAAGAGCTAGTAGGCAAGAAAGACGATACTCAGTTAGAGACGTTAGTAGAGCAGTATATAGATCCTTTCTTTACGACACCAGAAGAAGCCATAGCAGCGGCAGAGGTAGAGGGTGTTACTCTTACAGAAGAACAAATTACAGAAATTATTAATGACGGTAATATAACCGAAGAAGAAGTAGTAGACGAAATAAACGAGCAGTTTGACGGCACGCACACTTCTGAGGAAGAAGCCACGGAGTATTTTAACGAACTAGGGTATACTCCCACAGAAGAAGAAATTGCTAACCTTGTAGGAGAAAACACTACGAACGAGGACGGTGTTGTCCTAACTGATGAAGAACAGCAAGTCGTTGTTGAAGAATATGTAGACCCACGATTAGTTACAGAAGAAGAAGTTGTCGAGTTTTTTGAAGACCAAGGGTATACTCCTACAGATGAAGAGGTTGCTACGTACGTAGGTCAAGGAGACGAAACTTTCCAAGATACAGCGGTGAGTAATCTTGAAACTTATGTAGACCCACGGCAAGTAACCGATGCAGAAGCACGACAGTATTTTGCAGACCTTGGGTATACTCCAACAGACGAACAGGTTGCGCAATTTGTTGCGCAAGTTGCAGAAACAGAACAGTCAAACCTTATTTCACAGTACGTAGATCCCCGTCAGGTAACACGTGATGAGTTGCAAAACATAGCAGACGAAGAAGGGTTGACGTTAACAGACGCACTGGCGGCTGCATATGTAGGACAAGGAGAAGCCGAAAACTTTGCCTCTGAGACGTTAGCCACGGCAAAAACAGCTTATGATCCGTTAGCTACCACGCAAGAAGAAGCCGCAGCGTTCTTTGAAAGCACAGGATACACTGCTACTACAGAAGAGATTGCCGAGTTTGTTGCGTCTAAAACTGAAGAAGTGCAAAATAGTGCTATCGGTGCATACGTAGACCCACGACAAATGACATCTGCAGAGGCAGAAGAGTTTCTCAGTGCCATTGGGTATGAGCCAACACAGGAAGAGATCGACCAGTTTACAGGACAAGTAAANGATGATTCCTACCAGACAACTCAACAGACTGCTATAGATGAGTATGTAGACCCACGGTATGTAGACGCAGGCGAANTTCGTGCAGCTTACGAAGAGCTTGGACTTGTAGATGTTAGTCAAGAAGATGTTGACAGNTTTGTTGGACAGTTTGACGAAGAGACGCAGCTAGAGGCTGTAAGTGATTACCTACCCACTGCCACGTTCAATGTTATCAAACAGATTGTAGGCACTCCATCAGTCGAAGATGATCCTAATACTGATGCAGATGAGTCTAAGGATGCCACAGGGCTATACGCATCTTTGGAAGAAGGCAAAACACGAGACGAAGCTCTGCAGGATGCTATTGACGGCGTAGCTACAGATTTAGGTACTACAAAAACAGAACTGCTAGCCGAAATAGACCTTACTGANTCGCANCTTAGTGACGAAATTGANGTAGTTGTTGGCGATGTTAGTGATCTTACAGGCGACGTTGCAGATGTTACTGAAGATGTGGGAGANCTTGCTNATGTCATTGGCACTGCAGGTGTAGAAGATGACCCAGACACCGAAATAGACGAAACTCAAGACCCTACAGGGCTGTACGCTACTATAGAAGCTTACGAAGATGCAGGTATTGAACGTGATGACGCAATACAAAAGGCTGTAGATGACGTTTCTACTGCGTTAGGTACAACAAAAACAGACCTGTTAAGTGCCATTGGTGAGACAGAATCTACTCTTAGTGGAGAGATTGGTGATGTAGAAAGCACACTAACAGAAGAAATTGGTANTGTAGAAGAAACTCTGGGTGCAGACATTGACATTGTTGCAGACCTAGTTGGCAAACCTGCACGAGAAGTTACACAGACAGACGTTGATTTTGTAATTGATTTAATCGCGCAAGAAAATGTTAGCCAAGAGTTAACCACGCAGTATGATGTTAACGCAGACGGTATCGTTGACATAGCTGACCAAACGATGCTAGAAACAGCATTACAGGGCGATGTTGATACNGACACTAACACCTTTGCGGATACGTCTATATTTACCCCTGCTACAGGGTTGTACGCACAGCAAGAGCAAGACACTCAGGCAACGCTAGACGCAATCACCGACATGAATCAAGATATAAACACCAAAATAGATACAAATACTCAACAACAGAATTTACGAGACTTTTTAGAAATGGGGCAACAGGGAATGTTTAGAGGAGCTAGAATGTCAACAACACCTGCCCCTCTTGCTAACATTGACTANTTGTATGANTTTAACACTATCTTTGCTAACCCAACGCAAGAAAGTAAGTTTCTTAGCCCCTACAGCACTACAACACGTAGCAAACCTGCAAATACTCCTACAGGGCCAATGTTAGCGGCGAGTGGTTTTGCACAGGGTGGACAAGTTGAGGATGAAAATGATATGTTATTAAGAATAATTGAGGGTCTATAATGGCAACTATTTTAGAAGATGGCTTGGATGCTCTTGGTGGCCTGTTATTAGATGACAAAGGTGGTCTTACAGGGTTAGCAAAAGTAGGAACTACTATCGGCAGTGCGATGGGGTTGTTTGACTCAAATACGCCACTGACAGGGTATCAAGGTAGCATACCTGAGTATGACGTAAAACGTGAGGTCGTACCCGGTACATATAATCCTGACAGACGTGCAGGGAGTGGTGGACAACGCTATTTTACAGACACACAATATGTNCCTAAAAGCGAAACTNCTGCAACGCCCATGTCTGCNGAAGGTCTGGCAGCACTAAACGCAGCTAACCCCGCACAAGAAATAAAAGATCCTGTAACAACNATGGCTGCAGGNGGTATCGCACAGCTTAAAAAAGGTCAGTATCTTAACGGTGCTACCGATGGAATGGCTGACAAAATACCTGCACGGATAGAAGGTGAACAAGAAGCACGGTTGAGTGATGGTGAGTTTGTCATTCCTGCTGACGTAGTAAGNCACCTTGGCAACGGTAATTCTGATGCAGGNGCAAAAGTATTAAAAGATATGATGTCTCGTGTACGTAAAGCACGTACAGGCAATAAAAAACAGGGTAAAGAGATTGACCCTAAAAAATTCTTACCAACGTGAGGTGAAGNATGNCTACTCCAATAGTTACAGCCGCTGGCGAAGACCCGATAGTTACAGGTAAAGAGTCTTCTTTATCTAATTATGTAGGNCCNTACGTCACAGAAATGCTTGGTAAAGGTCAGGCGTTAGCTAATGAAGGCTATAACGCTTATATGGGGCCACTCACTGCAGGTGAGTCAGATTTACAAGGCNNNGCNTTTCANGGNNTAGGTAGNNTANCNCTNCCAACAGACACTATGGGCGTTAGTGGGTATCAACCACAGCAGTTTACTGGAGATATTGCACAACAGTATATGAATCCATACCTGCAAGCCTCNTTNGACCCACAGCTTGAAGCTGCTCGTAGACAGTCTGAGATTGATCGTGTTGCTAATGCGTCACGTATGACAAGAGCTGGGTCGTTTGGTGGGTCACGTCAGGCTGTGTTAGACGCAGAGAACCAACGTGCGCTACAGGCAAATCTAGCAGGTATTACAGGTAAAGGGTATGCTGATGCTTATGCACAGGCTCTAGGACAGTTTAATACAGAACAAGATCGTGGAATGACCGCACAGGACAAAATTAACCAGTATGGTATGACAGGTATAGGGGCACTTGCTGATATGGGTGCGGTACAACGTGGCATTGAATCTGAGGGTATAACCGCAGACCGTTTACAATTTGAAGAAGAACGCGACTTTCCGTACAAACAAGTGCAGTATATGCAGTCTCTTCTACAAGGTCTGCCTCTTGCGTCTCAGTCTGTTAACTACGAAGAACCGGGATTTTTACAACAACTATCTACTGGCGCATCTGACGTTGAAGGGTTCTTAACATCATTGTTTGGTGGTGGCGGTACTGGCGGAGGGACTGCGTAATGGCTTTAGGTGAAGGCGGTTTAGACGCACAAGTAGAACAACGCATGGATGCCTACCGAGGTAATCCACAGCAGTTACAAAAACGATATGGTCAGAATAAAGAGCTTCTGGACCTATTGGCGTTGCAAAAACTTACGGCTGAAAAGAAACAAGTTGCTGCAGACATGCAACTTAAAGCACAACAGAACCCAAACACCATTGCTCAACAACGTGAACAAGAAGCTTTAGAACTTGTAAAAGGCGAGATGGGTGGCACGTTAGGTGAGCTTACTGGACGCACTGCAAGTACGTTGGGTCAGAAACAAAAGATGCAACAGAAGAACATGCAACGCATGGCAAAGGGTGCAAGTAGACCACCTGCAGGTATATCAGGACTTCCGGGCCTATCAGGTAGACCACAAGNACGTCCTCCTATGCCANCACAGGCTCAAGGTNTAGCTGGCGCACGNATGGCTCAAGCCGCTGCACAACAAGGTGGCCCACGCCGCATGGCTCAAGGCGGTATCGTAGGGTTTTCTAACGGTGANGAAGTAAATTCAAGGCCAATTATTCGTGGGCTTAAAAGAATGTTTACTGGAGACCCAGAGCTAAAAGAAAAAAAGGATTTAGCTCAAAGAGTATATAATAAATTTGGTACATATGCAGGGGGGCCGGGAGGTTTTCTAGTTCAATCTGATGCACAACGCCAATACGCAAAAGACGTTATGTCTTATATGAGATCATTGCCCGGAATGATGGGTGTAGGCGGGGGAGTTGAAACTACTTTGCCACTAGACGTGCTTAGAAAGTTAGACGCGGTTAACTTTGATTCAGCTTTAAACGCTACGGACATAGCCGCACTGCCTGTTTTACCTAGCAGCGATAGCTCTGAAGAAATTACAGAAACAGAGACAGAGGTAGATGGTGGCCCTCCAGAGGCAGATGACAATCAAGATTTAGATATAACTAATATTGGTAATGTTGGGCGCGAACCAACAGACTTTTTTGCCAACGTAGAAACAGAATACAAACCTGCTACAGTTCCTGAAGTAGATACATCCAAATTAACAGCCGCTACTGATGCTATGGTAGCAGGGGCACAAAAAACACCTACTCGTCAAACTGTAGCTGACCTTGAAGCTGCGCCCTTAGAGTTTGTTGAAGCTCCGTATGACGAAACAGGAAAAGAAATGCTTGGAGAGTTAACTACTCAATACCGAGCAGACGCAAAAATTGATCCGATTAGTGCGNTNGACGNAGCAAGANNATCTTCAGATCNATTACNNNGGNCGTGCTGATAAAGCTGCAATTTACGACCAACAGGAGGCAGACCTACGTGCATTGCAAGCGGAAACACTAGACCCTGATCGTTTAGCAAAACTGGCTCGTATGCGGACTTTAGCAGGGGGTCGTTATGGTGCAGGGGGTATTGGCTCCGAGTATGTTGAAGCTGAACTTGCAAAAGACAAACAACGTAATGAAGGTCTTAAAAGCCTTAGAGGTATTCAAGATACTGGGGTTCTTACAGACACAGGTATAGCTACTAGCGGTGCCGCATCAGGAGAAAACGCAGCTACTCGCGCAGAAAATCGTAGACTTGCAGGTGTGTCAGGTATGCAAGGACTGTTAGCCGATCAAGATAGACGTGCAGAACAAGGACAAGTAGAAGCAAACAAAATTAATATTGCTAACTTTAATTATAAAACTGCAATAAGTGAAAATGATTTTAAAGTCGCTGCAGGTGCAATAAGAGATCAAAACGCATCGTTGCGTACAATAGTTGAGCTTGAACAAGATACTATCGACAACAGCGTAAAAACAAATTTGCAAAATACTAAAGAAGAAAACGCAGCGCGTAAGTCTAGGATTGAACAACAGTTAGAAAAAGCAATAGCTCAACAAAATGCAGAACACGAAAATAACAAATTATTAATGGAAAGTGAAACTGAACTTACCAAACTGTTAGAAGAACGTGAGAAAAATGTACGTGAAACAGTTGCTTTGGCTATGCTTGAAGACCGTCTTGCACTACAAATACAAGATAAACTTAAAAAGTTAGCAAAAAAGGGCGAGACAGGGCCACAGGTAAAAAAATTAGTAGACGAACTAAACGCTTTAAAAGAACAGTTTACAATGACTCTAATTGAAACCGTTGATGGCTTTGGTAATAACTATGCACGTATGACTGCTTTAAGACGTCGTATAGCGCAGCTCCAACAGGCAAATTCTATGTTGGGTAGCACTTTAAGCGAAAGAGACGACGAAATATCGGTAGAACAAATTATTGGACCGCAATAAGGGCGTAATATGGCACTTTATCAATTAACGGATACAAGCGGCAATAGGGTACAAGTTGAAGCTCCTGAAGGGTCTACTAAAGCAGAAATTTTGCGGCTGTATAGAAATACTTTGCGGTATGAAGACGAAGCTCCAAGACGTAACTTACAAAAAAACCTTGATAGACTTTACGACACACGAATTGGTGCTGCAGAAACACTAGCACGTAACCGTGAGGCAAGTCTTCTCGACTACGCACAAGAAGTTCCTAAAGGACTTGTAAGTGGTGCTGCGGGTATACTTGAGTCAGGCGCACTTGGTTTAGCTGCACTACTGCCTGACAATGCTGAAGAAGTAGTTCGAGATGGTATTAAGTTTGCAGGTGATGCAGTACAGGATTACTTAGCACCTGATCTTAACAGAGGGTCTACTTTAGGTGACAGCGTTCCTCGTAAACTTAGTGAAGCTGGTGGTTCCTTTGCAGGTATTATTGGCACGTCACTCGTCAATCCTATAGCAGGGGCAGGACTAGCTGTAACTGCAGGTATGGGCGAAGCTAGTGAACGTGCTAGAGCAGCGGGGGCAAGCGCAGATGATCGTTTCTCTGCAGCGTTACAAGGTATTATTCCCGGTGCGTTTGAGATTATACCTGTAAGTCGTTTAATTAAAGGCATTAAGCAGGTATACAAAGGCACAGCTAAACCCGTTGATGTACTTATAAATCGCATCAAACGTGCTGGACTTGAAGGTGGTATTGAGGGAGCGCAGGAAGTTGCATCTGGCATAGCTCAAAACATGATTGAGCAGGGGTATAACCCAACACAGGGTACGTTCGAGGGTAGCGGTGAAGCGGCTGGATATGGTGGCGCTGTCGGAGCTATAGCACAAGCACTCATAGACCTTGCTACACCTAGAGCTAGAGGTGGTCGTAGTAGTACAGATTTACAAGGTGAGTTGTTTCCTGATGAAGACTTAGGTCAAGCCCCTGTTCGTCCAACTCCCGATCAAGCAGAGTTGTTCCCTGATGCAGACTTAGGTCAAGCTCCTGCACGACCTGATGAACGTCAATTAGATTTATTTACGCCTGAGAACCAACGTGAGTCTGCTCTTGCGCGTCGTGCTGAACAGGCGGATGCTGAACGTGCCCGTCTTATGGAACGTCCTATTTCGGAGTTTGAAACAGAAGGTGATCCATTTTTTGAGCGTACAAAAGCTGAACGGGATGCTGCACTTGCAGAATTAGCTGTTCTTAGACAGCCTCGACGTCCAGAAACTACAACTCGTGACATGCGAGATATGGTTGCAGAACTTCAAGATAAAACTGCTGACGAACGTGCAAGAGAAAGAGAAGGTTTAAAAGCCGCTGCACGTGGAGATGTAGAAGCTTTTGAACAACCAGATTTATTTGCTCAAGAGCTAGAACGTGAAGAACGTAGGCTTGGTCCAAAAGAACTTAGAGATCCCGAGCAATACATGGACGCGACTATCTTTGAAGACGCAGAAACAACACAGCCTG
>NZQM01000242.1 GCA_002695905.1 Parvibaculum sp. | reverse complement strand
GGACGGAATTGTTTCTTTGCACCCGTACTTGTTCTACTACGGGACGGACGGAATAATCGGATGGAGCATTCCAGGAAATCCCACGGACCTAATAGGCACAGGATCAGGAAATGCGCGAGTATGGGGTCAAAAAATAATAAAAGGGCTTCCACTTAGAGCAGGTTCAGGAACAGCACCTGCGGGTCTATTTTGGGCGTTTGACGCTGTCATTAGAGCTACTTTTGTAGGTGGAACAGCAATATTTCAATTTGATATTGTAGCAACAGACACTTCTATTTTGTCACCTTTTTGCCCGATAGATTATGATGGTGTTTTTTACTGGGCAGGTGTTGATCGTTTTTATATGTTTAACGGTGTAGTTAGAGAAGTACCTAACTCATTGAATTTAAACTACTTTTTTGATGGAATTAATCGTAATGCAGCAACAAAATGCTTTGCATATAAAGTTCCAAGGTATGGTGAAATATGGTGGGCGTATCCAAAAGGTACAGCTACCGAATGCACGCACGCTGTAGTTTATAATATTCGTGAAAATATATGGTATGACACAGAACTTCCTAATAATGGTCGATCAGCAGGTCAATTTAACAATTCATTTGCCGCACCTATATTGACGGGTGTGGAACCCTCTCCATTGCCATTAGACCCTACTGAAACACTTGCTGTTACAGTGGTTAATTCTGGTTCTGGTAACAAATATAATATGAGTGGGAGCGCACAACCAACTTTAACTTTTAGAGAAGGTAACACTTACAGATTTGATCAATCTGATTCCTCTAATGGAGGTCACCCATTACGTTTGTCTTCAACACCAGATGGCACGCACGGCGGTGGGGTGGAATATACGACAGGCGTAACAGTTGTTGGGGTGCAAGGTCAAGCAGGTGCATATACACAAATTATAGTGCCAAGTGGAGCACCAACTTTATATTATTATTGTGAAATTCATAGTGGAATGGGTGGTCAAATAAACACAAATATCAGAGGTGTTGGTTACAAAGTTTGGCAACATGAATTTGGTGTTGATGAAGTAGACGGTCCAGTAATTAATCCAATTAAGTCGTTTTTTGAAACGGCTGATTTATCTACATTGCCACAAGGGTTAGATCGTTATTTGAGAATAACACAAATTGAACCAGACTTTGTTCAAGTCGGAGACATGACAGTAGAAATTACTGGCAGAGCCAATGCAAGAGCACCAGAAGTTACAAGTTCAACTGTGGCATTTCCTGATTCTGCTAATCAACCTTACGAACAAATTGTAATGTTAAAAGAACAACGTAGAGAATTAAGAGTTAAATTTACTAGTAATGCTTTATACGGAGACTATCAAATGGGTCAAATTATAGGCCATTTAGACAACGGTGATGGAACGGATCTAGGGTAATGGGATTAAGTGTCACATGGCCTGTTGGTATAGAATTGACGGATTGGGCAAATTGCTTGATTACAGACTTTGTAGATTTTGGAGCTTTTGATCCTTTAGAAGATCCAGAAAAATGGCAAGATTGGGGCAGTCAATTTCTTAATGCTACAAACCTCGTAGAAGATTTTCCTGACCCTTATATGTATGACGATTGGAGAGAATGGGCTGAACGATTTGTTCAGACAACGCTATGAAATTTATTGGATTTAGTAGAGAAGAAGAGGCTGAAAAATGGGCCAGAAATAGGCTAGGCGTAAAGGGTAACCCTGAGTTTTTTAGAGCTATGTCGGCTGTAGATGATAAAGGTGAATTTGTTTGTGTAGCTATTTTTAGTAATTTTACTAAACGAAATATTGATATGAATTTTGTAGCAAAAGATGGTTATTGGTCAGCACCAAAAGAAACAGTAAAAATGTATAATGCTATTTTTACTTATGTTTTTAAGATATTAGAGGCTGTAAGAGCTACAGCATTAGTAGGGGATAGTAATTCATCTTCTAAAAAGTTTGTAAATAAGTTAGGATTTAAGCACGAGGGTGTGATGAGATGTGCTTATGAAAATAACGAAGATTTAAATATTTTTGGGTTATTGCGCGATGAGTACATTAACCATGCATGGTCAAATACGAGGGCGAAATGAGCATTAAAGAAGAAATAATGAAAATTGCGGTTTCTGATCCGTCCTATCAGGCTTCTATTGATCAAATAAAAAGGCAAATGGCTAACACTAATATTGTTGCTGAAGACTTGGTTGAAGCAATAAGAATGTTAGAAATGATCATAGAAGACCCTCGTAAGTATGCAGAAATTCGTCAAGCAGCAATAGCAGACGGTCTAATTGATGAGGGTATGTTTCCTCCAGAGTTTGATAAAACTATCATTATAAGTCTGTTGATTGTTTTGTATGGCTTGCAAGACAGTCTCGTTCAAGAGGGTTATGCAAGAGGTGGTCTTAGAGTTGCAGGTAAACAACTAGGACGCATGGGTCAAGGTGGAGACACTATGCTTGCCCATATTAATCCTAGAGAGGCTGAAGTTCTTAGAAGGATGGGCGGTCAAGGCACTGTCAATCCCAACACAGGCTTGCAAGAATACAAAGGTCTTAAAAATATAATAAAGACAGCATTGCCTATTGCTTTAAGTATTGTTGCTCCAGGACTTGGAACAGCTATTGGAACAGCAATTGGGTTAAGTGGTACGGCTGCAGCTGTGGCTGGTGGAGCACTTTTAGGTGGTGCAACTTCATTTGCTACGGGCGGTGATCCCTTATTGGGTGCGTTGACAGGTGGTATTGGTGGAGCTGCTTCAGGTGTAAGTGAATTTCTAGGTGGGTTTGCTAACATAGGTGAACCAACAGCTAATTTACTTGCTGGAGCAGGAACTGGGGCGTTAACGTCTGCGATTAGAGGCGGTAATATAGCTCAAGGTGCCATGTTAGGTGCGGCAGGTTCTATGTTCAAACCTCAAATTGAAAATGCAAGTAAGTCAGTAGTAAACTCATTGAAGAGTACATTTAGCCCAATGACAAACGCTGTAAGTGATTTTACAAGTCCTATAACCCAAGGCTTTTCAACAGATACTACTCCCTATTCAGGAATATCAGATGCCGTGTTTAGTGAGCAAGGTTCTTCTCTTGGGGATACGTTTGTAGATACAAACACATATGACTTTATGGCACCTAATCCATCAATGGCAAGTTACAGTGATAATGAGCTAATGGGTGGTTCTAATTTTGAATCTGCAAGGGTTCCAATGGTTCTAAAAAAACCACTAGATCCTATTTCAAACTTAGACACTGTTGAAGCCAGAACACAATCTTATGATTCTCCTCAAAATCCTGCATTAGGCAATGCTTCAAATAACGTAAATTACCCTAACCCAAATGATGTGCAAAATGCATCGTTAGTAAATGATATGGATGCTGTAAATGTACCTAATCCATCAATGGCAAGTTACAGTGACAGTGAGCTAATGGGTGGTGAAAATGTAGGTGATTCACAAGGAATTTTATCTAGACTGTCTAACGTAATTAGTTCTGACACTGCTAAGATAGGAGGGATTGTTGCTCTGTTAGCATCAATGGATGGCGGTAGTGGTGGTGGTGTAGGAATGCCTCAATTTACTCCAGAACAAGAAGAATATTTTAATCGAAACTTAACTACTTGGGACTGGAATAAAATTCAAGCAATGGCTAACTCTAAAGGAACAAGTGTTACTGAGTTTATTACTAATCCTAAGTTTAGATCTGAAGCAGCTAGTGGTATGTTTGACCAACAACCAAGTTTAGTACAATCGGTTGCATCACAAAGATATGCGAGAGGTGGTCTTAGTGCAATTCCAGGATATGCTACGGGGTCTGGAGATGGTCGCGCCGATTTAATAAATGCGAGACTGTCAGACGGAGAATATGTTATAGATGCTGAGTCAGTCTCAATGTTGGGTAACGGGTCAAATAAAGCAGGGGCTAAAATGTTAAACGACATGAGAAAAAATTTAAGATCTCATAAAGGAAAAGCTCTGGCAGATGGTCGATTTAGCCCAGACGCTAAGTCACCACTTGAATATATGAAGAGGAGTGCGTAATGGGTAGTTTATTTCAAGGTTCGCCACAAACAGCTACGAGTTATAGCACGAGTACAAGTGAAACTCCCAAATGGATGCAAGATGCAATCTTCAATCAGGTTCAACTTTCTCAAAATTTAGCAAACCGTCCATTTGAAAGCTATGAATTACCAACAGTTGCAGAATTATCTCCTTTACAACAACAGGCATATACCGCAGTACAAAATGCCCAAGGATCATATTTAAACGATTTAAACGCTTCACAAGCAGGATTACGGGCTGCAGCTGGTTTAGCACCGTTACCTGACACACCGACTAGTATGCTTCCAAGCAATATGCAAACGTCAGCTATGACTGCTGGAAACACGGCACAAGAAAAAGCTAAAAGTTATTTTGATAAAGCTGGCAAAACATCATACGACAATATTACTAATTATATGAACCCTTATCAAACAGAAGTTATGGACAGAATGGCACAGAGAAGTGCTAGAAATTTATCTGAAAATTTATTACCTGCTGTTTCAGATGCTTTTATAAAAGCAGGTCAATTTGGCTCTAGTCGCATGGGTGATTTTGGCTCTAGGGCTGTAAGGGATGAGTCAGAAAATCTGTTAAATGCACAAGCTAATATGATGAACACGGGTTATCAACAGGCAATGGGAGCTGCACAGGCAGACATGGCAAGACAAGCAGGTCTTGGTCAAACGGTAGCTCAGATACAAGAATCAGATTTAGCTAGACAGTTAGGCGCATTAAATAACTTGTCTAATCTTGGTGCTCAGAGACAAGCACTTGGATATACCGATACAGCCGCTTTGGAAGCTGCAGGGCAAGCACAACAAGCTCAAATGCAACAGCAATTAAGTGCAGCAGAAAAAGAATTTTTAGATCAACAAATGTATCCCATGCAACAGGCAGATTTTTTAAGCACGCAATTAAGAGGCTTGGCTCCTATAACGCCATCGAGAACCACTCAAAGCGGAACGTCACAGGGTGCTACATATTCCCCAAGTCCACTATCACAAATAGCCGCAGGTCTTGCTACATATAAAGGTCTACAAAATTTAGCTGGCGTACCAAAAGGGTAAGGATTAAACTATGGGTTATAATCTAAACAGGTTGATGAGACAGTATGGACTAGCCACTCCTACTATGGCTCAATACACGGGGGAAATGGGGCCAGACGTTGAAACTATTGACGAAGAAACAGGCGAAGTAACAACAACGCCAGGAACCGTTACGTTTGATCCTGCAAAACAAGCTGCATTTGATGATTATCAAGCTCAATATCAATTTCGTTTAGGCAACAGACCCATGTATGAAAGTTCTCAATTTCGTACAACGCCTACACAACAACAACCTCAAACATACGAAGATATGTTTACAATGTATTTAGGTAGACAACCTGGAGATGGAGAACGAACTACAATAACTGAAGTTGGCAGTGGTCCAATTAGCGATGCTCAAAGACAACAATTTTTAAGACAGTATGAAAATGAATTTGCTGATTTAGGAATCAGAAATACTGGCAATCAATTAGTGTCAGATCAAATAGGTAACTATTATGGAAACATTTTAAGAAATCCAGATTTTAATAGTAACAATAACTTACCTACTCCCACAAACCCTGTTGATCCATCAGCACCATTTATTGAAAGAAACCCAACTGCTGTTAATCCTAATCCACCGTATGCTGGTCCAGTTATAACAACGGATCAAGGATATGAAAACGCAGTAATAGATGGAGTAGTGCAACCATCATGGTTTGAGTTTGCTGAACAACAAAATCAAAATTTTTCTAATATCAACAATCCAGTTCCAATTACTGGATATACTTTAGAAGAAGCGTATCGTATAGATCCTTTTGCTCCTGCAAGTAATAGCCTTGCTTCAGGATTTACTTATTTAAATGAAAATCCAGATGTTATGGCTCACGTTAATGCTCAAGCAGATGCAGCAGGACTTGCTCCAAGTCCCGAGCGTTATGAGTTTATGACTAATGCGGCAAAAGACCATTTCTTATATCAGTTAGGTCAAGGTGAAGGACGTAGTTGGTACAACAGAGGCGGTGAGGTTAAAGGGTATAATGAAGGTGACCCAGTGCGAGAAGAAGAGTTAGTAGAAGTGAGTTCTGACATAGGTGATATGTTAAATGACGGTGAAATTTTAGATGAAACAGGTTTAAAGGTAACAATTGATGGGATGGGACCACCTGATCCATATGTGCCTGATCCTACAATTCAAGCTCAAATAACTGATCTTCAAAACATGAGGCAAGCTCAAATAGATAGAATAGAAAAAAGTCAGTTGGCACGAGATAAGTCAATAGCTGGCTTAGAAGCTCAACAAGAAGAGGCAATTGCATCTTATGGTGCAATGATGGACAGAATGGCAGAGCAAACAGGCCAAGGTCCAGCGGCTAGTGAAGTCTATTTTAATTTAGCAAGTGCATTTTTACAGCCTACTAAAACAGGTTCGTTTGGAGAAAGTTTAGGGTTGGGAGCAAAGGTACTTTCTAAATACAGTAAAGATAAGAGATCTTCTATTTTAGCAAAAAACAAAATGCTTTTGGATAGAGCGTCTACAAAACTAAACGGCATAAAAGCAAAACTTAAATCTGCCAAAGATTTGAGTGCTACGGAAAGAAACCGATTGTACACTATGCAAGATAAACTAATTGAAAGTTCAATTGAAGAATTAAGAGAAGGTCAAAGACTTGCTGAAAAGGCAAATGAGCAGAAAGAGGTGCGTTATTTTAAACAACAAGAATTAAATCTTAAACGAGAAAAAATTGAGGCAGACAAAATACGTAAAAGAATTGAAGATGATCGATACTTGAAAAAAGAAGATGAAAAGAAAAAAACACTTACTAAATACGAAGGTACGTTAAAAGTTAAAGAAACAGAAAAATTAAATGCTTACGAAGGAGAAACAGGTTTAATTAATAAGTTAGAACGTGCTGTTGATTTAAGTGATAAAGCAGAAGTTGACAGTAAACTAAATGCAATGTTTAGAGCAGGAAAAAGTTTTGTAGGGTTGAAGTTAACACAAGAACAACGAGATTATGTTGATCTTTTACAATTGATTAACAGAGAGGCAGTAAAAACCTTAAAAGAAACTTTTGGTGCTCAATTGTCAGACAGTGAAAGAAAAGTATTTTTCTCTTTACAAGGCGTAGAGGGAATGGCTGATAAAAAAACAAGAACACGCATCCTTAAAGATATTTTAGCTGAAGCTAAAAAAGGTTATGCCGATAGACAAAAAATGTTGAAAAAAATAAATAATAGAGAATTTAGATATGCTGACTCAGATTCATTTGACGGGTTAACATAATTGGAGCGTAAAGATGGCACTTGAACGAGAAGAATTTATAGAGCGTATGAGACAGCCACTTTCGCCGTTGGAAAAAGAATTAGTAAATATTTCTGAAGGCGGTTTAGGAAAATTAAGACAATCATCTAATAAACCTAGTGTTAGAGAAATTAGTCAAACCGAAGAAATTATTACTCCAAATAACATGAGAGGTTTACCTCCAAGTGCTAAAAATGTTTCTAGATCTCCATTAATTAATATAGCCAATGCTCCAAAAACACAGGGTGAACTTGACAGTCTTATGGCTGAAAATGTTTACAGCGCACCCAATAAAACAAGAGCAGGTCTTCAAGGACTAACTTTAGGAGGGGCTGATGAAATAGAAGCACTTGCCCGTTCTACATTTGGTGATGAAAGTTATGAAGAAGCAAAACGAAACATTGGATTATCTTACGATCAGTATGTAAAAGACAATCCTGAAGAAGCACTTTCTCTAGAATTAGCAGGAGGACTTGCTCCCTTTATTATTGCGTCTTTAATGTCTGGGGGAACGGCTACACCATTTTTAGCCGCAAGGGCAGCAACTGGTCCTGGCAAGGCGGTTATAGGTAAATTAGGTGAGTATGCTAATAAAGCAATAAACTTATTACCAAAAGGCAAAACGTTTGCTTCACAATTAGCAAGGCAAGGAATACTTGGAGGCATTTTCGGTGCAACAGAAGGGGCATTGAGTGCGAAAACAGGAGAACGAGGTTCAGGTGCTCTCCAAGGTGGTGCTTTTGGCAGTGGGCTTGGAATGGGTTTCTCAACTATTGGAAAAGGATTAGGACTTGGCTATGACAAGTTAGTCAGAAAATATTTTAATCCAACAGAAGCACCCATGTCAAAACCTAAAAAAATAGCTGTAGAAAAATTAGCTAAAACTATGGATGAGGCAGCTTTAGAACCCAAAGATCTTTTGAGACTGACAAAAGAAATGAATCAATATATAGATGATCCTAAAAAATATGCCAAAATTTTAGACACACATCCTTTACTAATTAAAGAGGCTAAAAGAATAGTTCTTACTCCTTCTAATCCTGGAGAAAAATTAAAAGAAAATTTAGTACAAATATTAAAACAAAGTAAAGACGATTTAATTAATATAACGCGAAAAAATATTAGTGATGTAAATCGTGCAAGATTAGTAAAAGATTTAGAAAATGAATTAGACACAGAAATGGGTGGTTTTTATAACAAAGCATTTGATTGGAAAAACCCCAATGGAAATAGAGCTGCCCAACAAGGGTTAATTGACGATCCTCGCATTATGTCAATGTTACAACGTCCAGATTGGCAACAGGCTTATAAATTAGCTAAAAAGAATAACGATGCATTAATAGAATTAGCTGAAGACACAGGTGAAACGCTTCCTAGAAAAATGAAAGAAATGGGTGAAACACCCGATATATTTACCTTAAATGAAATTAAAAAAGCATTTGATGACAATATTTCTTTAGGTGTTAAAGAGGGCAACATTGCAGACACTGAAAAACTTATTTTTATTAAGAAAAAAAATAAATTTCTAGAAATTATTGATGAAATTACTCAAATAGATGGTGTGTCTCCTTATAAAGCAGCAAGAGGTAAATTTCAAAGTGTTAAAGAAGTAGAAGAAGCAATAGATGAAGGTAGAAAGTTTAGATCAAAAGACCCAGAAGAAGTAATTACTGATTTAGAAGATTTATCAGAACGTGCAAGGATGGGTTATCAAGCCTCTGCAGCTAGAGAAATTACAGATATAGCTTCAAAGAGTTCTGCTAAATCAGGAGATTTTGCAAGTAAAGTATTAGAAAATAGGGATTTAGTTGCAAAAATTAGAGCGTTGTTTCCTAATAATTCTGATGACGATGCTGTAGAATTTTTTATAAAGCAATTAGGTGTAAATCAAAAAATGTACGAAAACGCACAAAAGGCTTTACCCAGATCTGACACGGCTGAAAATTTAGAAAGTATAAGTAAATTTGATAAAGTAACAGATATACTAAATAAATTAGGCAATCCGATGGACCCTAGAAATATTGTGAGTCTTGCAATAAACTTTTTATCAGGGCCAAAACAAAGTAAAGAAATGTTAGAAGAACTGTCAAATTTATTGGACACTAATGACCCTACAGCTATAGCTACTATTGCTTCTGTTTTAGAAAAACAGGTAAAAAGAAATGCTGAACTAGGAGCAGGAAAACAAAATTTATTAGATGCCTCTACTATATATGCACAGGGCAAAGTAGGCGATGATGATGGTATGACATATTTCAGACCGTATGATCAAGAGATGCAAGAGTCAGTTAATCCAGATCAAGAGTTAGACGTTTATACAGAAACGATAGCTGGAACAAATAAATCAAAAGGTAAAAGAGCCTATAAAAAAGGCGGTGCTGTAGATTTAGAAACATTGCTTGAAGAAATTGAAGAAATGGAAATTTAATTATGCCTAAATTAATAGATAAAATGCAAAAATGGATAGGTGAACGAAGTGCGTTTACACAGATTGTAATAATAATGTTTATTACATTTGTTATGGTTTCAATATTAATGGCAATAGGAAGTTAATTTTGTTAACGATCATCGGTAGCTTAATTGGATTCGGTACGAGCTTTTTGCCGTCCATTTTGGACTTCTTTAAAGAAAAAGAAAGTAATAGGCACGAGTTAGCCTTGATGGACAAGCAAGCCGAATTGACCAGAATTACGGCTGAGTTTGAACGTGACAAGGCAGAGGTCCAAGCTCTATCGGCTGAGACAGTTGCACTGTATCAACAGGCAAGCACAGAAAAAAATGATGGGTGGATTGGTGCGTACAGAGCATCAGTGAGGCCCACAATAAGTTACTTATTTTTACTTACTTATTTAGGGATTAAAGGTGTTTGTTTGTGGAATGCTTTGTCTCAAGGTCTTGTCGTGGCAGATGCTTTGCCTCTCATTTGGAATGATGAAGTGGATAGTCCTATTCTAGCCAGCATCATTTCATTTTATTTCGGCAGTAGGATGTTCAGGAAGTAAAATGGACGAGGTAAGCATCACTGAATGGATCAATGTTTTCCTTGGAGTTTTCGCTGTGTTAGGATCAATCGTTTTTGCCCTAGTCAGGAACCACGTTTTATTAGCGGAAGCTCAGAAGAAAATAGAGGTGTTATTTACGCTGGTAAACTCGCTTAGAGATCGTATTAACAATGGAAAGGATAAGTAAAATGGCACCAGTTAAAAGAGGATTATATGCTAATATTAATGCAAAACAAAAAAGACAGGCTGCTCAAAAAGCTGCTGGAAGAAAAGTAGAGCCAACTCGTAAAGTAGGAAGTCCAGGTGCTCCTACAAAAAAAGCGTTTATACAATCGGCAAAAACCGCTAAAAAACCTATAAAAAAGAGTAGAGCATGAATGCTATAAAATTTGAAAAAGAAATGGACCGTGATGGTGACGGGATCATTAGTGCCGAAGAAGTGCAGGTTGCTGACCAACATCAAAAGGCTACCATCCAAAGCCGGATTACCGTTGCTAGTTTTATAGTTATGGTTTTATTGGCTTGTGTGTTGCTATCAGGATTAATTCCTGACTCTAGAATCCAAGCATTGTCAGGGTTGATTTCAACTCTGTTTGTTGCGCTGGCTGGTATTATTGGTGCTTACTACGGTATGCAAGCGTGGATGTCTAGAAAGTGAAAACATCACAGGCAGGTGTTGATTTAATCTGCCATTGGGAAGGGTTTAGAAGTGCTCCATATCGTTGTTCTGGAAATGTATGGACAATCGGGTATGGTTCAACCAGATTGGCTGACAACAGCCGTGTTACCCAGAATACGCCACCTGTTACAAAAGATGAGGCGATGGCCTTACTTCAACACCAATTGGTGCAATACGAAAGAGCAGTGTTGCGATTGGTGCCAGTGTCACTAACACAGTCACAGTTCGATGCCTTAGTTAGCTTTACTTATAATTTAGGTAGTGGAAGTCTAGGTTCATCCACACTTAGAAAAAAACTCTTGAAAGGCGATATGGAAGGTGCAAGCAAAGAGTTCCCAAAGTGGAGCTACGCATCAGGCAAGTACATCAGGGGTTTAAATCGTAGAAGAAAAGATGAAAAAAATTTGTTTTTAAGGGTTGACCCTAAGTAAAGTAGGGTATATAAATAAAGAATAACTTATAACGGAGATGACAAATGGCTTTTACAGAAACTTGCACAAAATGTGACGGCACAGGACTTCTTAGATGGGGTGTAATTGACCGTCCTGATCATAAAAAATCTTGTTGGGATTGTGAAGGCGTAGGTCACAAAACCTTCAAAACTTCTCCTGAAGATCGCGCATTAGCTCGTGCTCGTGCTCAGAAAAAAAGAGATGAGGCTTTACTTGCTCGTCAAGAGAAGCGATTAGCTAAACAGCGTGAGATCACGGGTGGTCTTACTTTTGCCGAAAAACAAGTAGAGCGTGAAGCACAGTGGGCAGAAGAGAAAGCTAAAGCGGAAGATGTACCAACAGGTAAAATCACTGTTTCTGGTACAATTCTTAAAGTTGATCTAAAGGACACTCCTTTTGGTTCAGTTTGGAAAATGACAGTTAAAGATAATAATGGTTTTGTAGTGTGGGGATCTATCCCAAGCATTGATGGTAGAGTAGCTAACTGTGCCAAAGGTGATACCATTACTTTTTCTGCCACAGTTACACCATCTGACAAAGACCCTAAATTTGGTTTTTTCAAAAGACCTACCAAAGCAGTGTTAACAGAAAGCACTAGAGAAAATAGAATTGGAATTTTAGACCCTGATCCAGAACCAGAAGAATTTATAGCTCCACATAAAGAGTGGAATTTAATGGAAGATAGGAGGTAATAGGTCAGTCGTAGAAAGTATCGTACAGCCATTTAGACATCAACAGGGCTTCGGCTCTGTCTTGGTGTTTCTTTAAATGCAATGGTGCGTCAGGCCATAGTTTAACAGCATATGCCCGACACTGTTCTTTGTCAGAACTTAATTTAAAATGTTTTTTCCATACCTGTGGCGTTACATACCGTAGTTCAAAACGGCAAGCCGATACAGCAGAACGAGCACAACCAAAAGAATCACCCAACGAAAATATGGTTGATACACCTTGATTTGGTCTTGCATTAACACGCTCAATAACACACGAAATATATTCAGAAGGTTCTCCGTATTGCCTCAACAATCGGATAGTGCCAGAAACATCTACTTCATTTTTTACTTTACCGTTTCCCTTCACGATAATCGGCATATCCTCTACAGCAACAAAGTGACCATCATTTAAAACACCAATGGCTCCAGTAAGGCCAGGATCTATTCCAATGGTAATCATAATGCCTGATAGTCCTCACATCCTATGAGTTGTTGTTGCTTGTTTAAGAGCGTACCATGCAAGTCACAATTCCATCCACCATTATTTATAGGAATAGCATTCACACAAGATCGACAATGAAACAGAGGTTTTGTTTCTTTAACGCACACGTCTTTATGATCACAAAATTTACAAGCAAAAATACTCGCATCCTCACTAATGCCTGTTGGCCTCATGCGTGCATTAATCAAACTTTCTATTTTTTTAATCAATGATTTTTGATGGGCATTATCTTCTTTTATTCGTTCAATATAATACTTTTCATCGTCCTTACATAGCGACACATACAAGCCTCGTGTAAAATGTCCTAAATACATAGAGATTTGCATTTGGCTATAGTGAACGGGTTTGGACTTTTCTACACCGTGTCTCTGTAATGCACTGAATGATTTTTTATTATGCGTTTTTATTTCTAATAAATGATTTTTATCTTGGTGTTTTATAACACCATCAACCTTACAAATAAAATGACCACTGTCATGTTCAAATTCGTATTGACTGCCATACTCATTAACAAAATAAACTTCTTTACCAGATCGAATTAAATCCTGAATTACACGGTCTTCTTGTAGATGGCCTGTTTCAAACAGTCTTAACATCCGTCCTTCAAATTGTTTTTTTGAAAATCCACGCCAGTTAAACCAGATTTTACGAATACATTCTTCACCGATACCAGACGCACCCAATCGACTAAACGACAGGTTTTCTGTTTTTTCATAAGATTTATATACAGCATCTATAAGTTTTTGTTCTGGGCTTTTAGGAAACGCAACCATAAGTAATCCTTATGGGGAGGGATAACCCTCCCCTGTTATTATTAATCCCAAGGCTTACCTGAACTTGACGGAGTTTCCACGGGTTCTGATTTAGGAGCAGACCGTGGCTTTGCTGTAGGTTTAAAAAGAAAACCACTTATCTCGTTTTTATCAGCATANCCNTTTGTTCCTGCCCGTATCCCGACATTTGCCTGAAATGGTTTTTCCATTAACATATCAGTGTCATCACAGTCAGGCTTTCCACAAGCTGTTGCCCATGCAACTAATTGTTGTCTACCGATAGTCTCAGCCTGTTGAGATGCATTCGTTACGTTAAAATTAAACCAGATTAACCGTCCCTCGTATTCGCCTTTACACACCTCATACTTAACAGCAATGTAACTGCCNGCNTTATTTTTGGTGTCTTTTAACTCAGCCTCTATGCCACGCAAGGTGTATTCACCNTTTGGTAATGGGTCATAATTGATTGGCTCGTTAGCTTCAACTTCACTTATATCAAATCCAAATTTAGGCATTGTTGTTTCCTTTCTTTATACAACAGGGATTACAGAAGATAATTCTTCATAGGTCATTGGTGATTGCTCTGGGCAACCGTAACGATTTTTAGATGCGAAAGCAGGCGTTTCAACATAGTGCAACAGACGTTCACCTGACGATACACCTCGTGTCTTTGAAGTGTTAAAGCCAGTGTCTGATTTTCGTATCATCACATCCATTGCACAGAATGCTAAAACATCTACCCATTCCATTAGTAGAGCATTACATCTGTTTGGTAGCTTTGGACTATACCTATCGTAAGGCTCAGTTCTTGGATCTTCAAATTTAGATACCTGTGAGTGTGCAACCAACACGATATTCATGCCACGTTTTTGACGGAGCACATCCAGACCTTGTAATATCTCACGAAATTCTTCAGCACATAACACGGCAAATTTACCGTAAGCTAAATCTTTAGCCTCGTGACTACTTTCTACGAGGGTAGAAATTAAAGGCTCTATTAGCCAATCTACTGAGTCAATAACACACGTTTTAAATTTGTGATCTTCTTTAATTAACGTGCCTATCGCATCGATAATCTGACTATTTTCGGTAGCCTTTGGAAAGCTCGTAACGTCCAAACTATCTAGACCGTCCTCTGTACTTATAAAGATTGGTTCTGGGAACTGACTAGCCAATGTTGACTTGCCTATCCCATGACCTCCGTACAAACAAATACGGGGTGGCACTTTCTGTTTGCCAACACGCAAACTNCTTTGCCATTCAGGTTCTTTTTTTGACATTTTTTTCTCCTTTATGAAATTAGCGGTTGTCATTCCGCATCTGCAAAATCGAACGTCAGAGGGGCGTAGCTAAAGCTCCGTCTATCCCAACTGAGTATATTTATTTCATCACAGTATTCGCGTGCAACAGCCGTTGCCACGCTACACAAGGCAGGGTCACCTACCATAAGAATNTAATCGTATTTGGTTATTTTGCTCAAAACCTTGTGAGCCATGTCTAACAAAAAATTAGTATCGTATGGCTTTCTGGGATTGAAGAAAACTGCCTCAAGCTCCCCATACTGTTTAGCATCTGATAAATCTTTATTGTCGTTTTGTATAACGTAAACTGTTGGCATTATTTCACTCCAAAATTACTGGCAAATATCTGATTAAGATCAAGAAAAGTTTCGGCACCTAATTGATGGGCTATTTCGATACACTCACGGACATACCAAGCCTTGTCTAAATCTTTTGGTTGTTCATCCCACTTTTCTATATTCATGCACTGTCTCGCACCTTCAGANTTGGCTACNTTGTTGCCGTTCTTTTCATAAAGNATTGGTGCAAGTGTTGCGCTCTCAGTCGATTGATACCACCTCACAACTTTTCCNAGATACAATCCACCTTGTTGTGCTCCACCTGTCACGCTACGGGCTGTTATAAAGCCGTGGAAGGGTGCTTGATCAATCGTTGTCTCAAAGTCAACGCCTGTTGCTAACCACTTACCTACAGCCTCTGAACAGATCGGAGCCGTGGGATTTTTGCGTAAACTGATTGGAGCATATATTCCCTTGGCTTTGATCGTCTGATCGGGTTTCACGGCAATATAATTGTTAACGTCTTTTATAGCGAGACACTTGTATGGCGTGTATTCAAAACTAAAATGAGACAGTTCTTCATATTCAGTCACGCAGTCTCTTACATTACGTTCTTTAGCATTTGGAAATTTTACGACAATACCGTCTGTATTGGCTGACAGGATTTCGATTTCAGATCCCTCGTTCTCAAGCCATTCTATCAACATCAGTAAGGTAAACTGACCCGTCAAGGTTGTGGCTAACATAAGATCTGGNGCATANAGTATTGAGTGTTTGCTTGCCAGTTTTCCAAACGTACCGTTCAAACTAATTTTAAGAGTATCAGCTACAGTCTTATCCCCTGACATTTTAGCTTTTATGCGTTGATCATAAATCCGTTGATATTCGTCTATAAACTTTTGACCTATGTGAGAAGGACACAGACCACCGTTTAACATTATTGTGGGGTAAAAGCTCGCTGCATCTATCTCCATGATCTGGTGGTCTTTACCTGCAACATGAGTGACTTTTTTATCGTGTGTACTATGTAGACCACCGATACCAATTTTATATGACCCAGTGCGACTGTAGACTTCGATATCCAACTCAGACGGCATCTTAATATGACCCGACTGTTGATCTACCTGAAATTCTAAATTGGAAGCTCTGTCTAAAATCTCCTGAGTTCCACTGAAATACATTTGTAAATAATGAGGCGGTTCGTACCGTACTGTTTTTGGAATTGGTATTTCCTGTGCCTTTAACTTCAAATTTTTTATAAATACCTGTTCCGCAATTTGACTATCGGATTTNCTACGGAGATCTAACCAATACTGCACCGACAACTCTATTCGGAGTTCAATCTCTTTCTGNAGCCGTTTAAATAGCTCTACAGTGGTCCTAACATCATTTTGACAGTACAACGCCAACTCATGTTCATCATGCTCTGTGAGCACGCTATCAGGCTCAAATGGCAAGTCCTGAAGCAGATCCATAAACATTCTGGCACCGTATGCTTTAAGACCCACAAATGACGGGGCAACCTCAATCAAATCTATATGGTTTTTGATTTTGTCTTTNANTTTATATTTTTTNNTNATTGCAAACGGNCTAATTTCGTTTTGAATAATGTCATCACTCATAGCCTTGATCTGTTCACTACTCATACCCTGACACCAAGCCGATACAATAAGGCTATCATAATTTTGGGAGTTGAACCCAACAAATGTATTAGGCTCCCTTAAAAACGCCTCTAAACGACTGTCAGACCCATCGTCAGACTTAAACAGTTCAAACCATTCTTCTGTCTCAACACACTGAGCCAAAAATAATGTGCAATTGCTATAAACCTCTGTATCAAACACCCAATGCTTTTCAGTCACAGTGCCTCTCCAGATTTTTATAGTCGGGCCAAGCTCCCCACTTCACCATCTCGCAGTATTCTTTCAACTCCCGTTTCTCCATATCAAAATCGACAGAGGATACATAAGCATAAAGTGCAAGGGTGCCTAAACAGAATAATAGTAATAAAAAATTTGAAAGCATCATTAGTCGCTATTTCGTTATAAGTTATGACTTTGCAACCATAACGAATCGCCTCAGAAATGACAACCCTATTTAACCGATTTCGGTAAACCTCTAACCGATTTCGGTTTAGGGTCCAAAAAAAGTCAATAAAAACAATGACTTACCAGGAGTATTGACAACTAATACGATTAGGTGTATGCTTCTTAAATAACTTGATAACGGAGATTTAACTATGGGATTAATTTATAAATCTAAAAACGTCACCACCGCAGAGCGCGATTTAGTGAAGCGTCTTACCAAGCAGTGTCTCAAGGAGATTGTAAAATCCAAATGGGAAATAACAGGGCCAAGATCTGAGAAACTGACTGTCGCTAAAGTCTGGGATAAACTATACCTCAAAGTTAAGTGTCGAGGGCAAGCTTCCTATGGCGGTAAAAATTATATGTGTATTGATGTAAGTCAATATCGCAAGGGTAGAACTTTTCAACATGAGTACGCCCGAATTAAAAACGATCCGATCATTGGGGAAGGTACTTTTGCAACCCCAGAAGATGCGTTGATGCTCATCGTTGCCCATGAAGTAGCTCATCTTATCCATGACAATTATTTTATTTACACCCGATGGTTGCGTGAAGGTGACAACACACCTCACGGGAAGAACTGGCAGAAGATCTATCGCATTCTCCGTAGAGAGATAGTCAACAAAAATATGGTGAAGGATGTTGACCCTGAAAAAAAAGTAGCCTGAATGAAATTAGGACTTGACCCTACCTTACAGTAGGGTTAGGTTCTTTTTATAACTTGATAACGGAGAAATAAAAATGGTTAAATTTGTAGATCCTAATGAAACCCACCCAGATTTTAAAGGTCAAGAATGTGGCTATGCTAATTTTCATGGTTGGTCAGACATCGAGCCTTGTGAAATTGTAAGGGTGGTCAGTGACAAGTGTTTAGAAATACGATACATGGATGCTGAACAACTTCACACTCCAGAAGACCTTGGTTGGGTGCAAGGTGGCTTTTCCTTTATCGCAACCAATAATGAACAAGGACAAAAGTGGCAAATTACCTCTAATCCAAAGAACCGTGTTTTCAAAATCCGTAGACACAAAAACGGAACATGGAAAGGAGCACATGGAAGTAGGCATTGTCTTTCGGATATACCTAGAAAACATTATGACTATAACTTCTAATAATAAGGGGAGGGCTACGGCTCTCCCTTTTTTTTATTTTAAGGGTTGACCCTAATATGGTTAGGGTGTATAAAGAGTAATAACTAAC
>NZQM01000241.1 GCA_002695905.1 Parvibaculum sp. | reverse complement strand
TCTGCTGCTATTTTTGCAGTTGTAACATTAGCATCTAATATCTTTGCTGTAATAACTTTATCATCACCTATTGTTAAAGCTGTTGCTCCTGTTACATCACCTGTATGAGTTGCATTAGTTACCTTTGCTGTGTTTGCTGCTATCTCTGTATTAATTGAATTAGCTAACTTAGCGGCTGTTACTGCATCGTCTGCTATTGTTACTGCTCCAGCACTTACCGTAGCGTCTCCTGTTATAGATAATGTAGTACCATTACCTAATAAAGTATATATTTCGTTATTGTTGTCGTTTAATTTATCATAACTCGCTCTAAGGGTATCCCCAGTACCGTCGTTAGCAACACTACCTATATTTACCGTCTGTTTAGCCATAACTATTTGATTTTCAAGTTTTTACTTTTTTATTTTTTTTTATATAAATACAACATCCGCAGTTAANGNNGTNGNATCAGCTTTAAAGTCTGTAGTATCCGCACTTATTGTNAATGTTGTCCAACAAGTAGGAGTTGATAAATCGTTTATCGCTTGGGTAGTGTATGCTATATCTATTCCCCAACTGTTATTTGTAACCATGTTACAATAAACTTTNCCCCAATCAACTGTGTTTGCCATAATTAACTATACTATTACAATCTTTTTTCTCATTTTTTGTTATATAAGCCAAATACTTTTTAAGCTTAGTAACATTTTCCTTTTTAGGTTTGTATTTTCTCATAGTACCCAACCCTCAAAATCAGTCCCACCCTTTAAAGGATGTCTGTCATCGTTATTATTTGTATAATACTCAGGAAACATAGCAGGTGAATTAAAGACTAAAAAGTCTATAAGCCTATCTGTATAATACTGAGCAGTCTCTCTTTCTTTTTCTACTAGGTAGTCTAGNTCTTCTTTTGTTATACTCTCTGCGTTTTCGCTAGTACCTTTAAATACTCCCTTGTTTGATACCGTATAGGTCAAAAAAGGTAATGCTCTTACCATTGCCCAATGTACTAGGCAGGGTTTTATATGCGTATTTACTAAAGTCAAGTAGTTCCCTGTAAGACTAGTAGGATTTGCTTTTACATCTGTTTGTAGTTTTTCATANAACTTAGACCCTAGATAGTTTTGTATATGTATATCCTGAGCCTCTTTTAAATATTGTATAAAATTGCTAGTATCTATATTACCATTTGCCGAGGTAAACTTTACAACGTCAGCTCTTGTTACGAAAAGTGCGAAATCTGCCATATCTATCTTTAGTTTTTATATCCTTTACTTGGCATATCTATAGGAGCTATAGCTACCTCTTTTGCGTTTTGCGGTACTTTAAATCCTTCTCTTATAGCTTGGTTTACATTTACAAACCTTGTCTCGTTTAAAGCATTACCAGCGTAAGGTTCTCCGTTATCTTTAAGTCTCTTTTTGAAAACCCTTCTCTCAAATCTATGGTAGCAATTTGGACCGCCTTTCCACTTAAAAAGCGAATAGGGTACGCCCTTATTAAATTCTTTATTTACTCCTCTGAAGCTCATTTGTGTTATATCTTCTTTTCGATATAGTTTGTTTAGAGATAACATATTTACGCAAAAAGGTCTTGACGGTCCTTTAGCAACCTTACGAGTCCCTTTTACATATTTGTAACGTACCTTATAAATCTTATTGTCTTGGTTTGAATCTTCGTTGGCTGATAAATTAAAACCATTTAAGTAACCCTCTACGTCAAAATCTTCAGGCTCATCTTCGGTATCGTCAACGTCTAAAAGCTCGTAGTTTTCAAAGTCCTCATCCTCTCCTAAATCTTTTATTAAGTCTAGTAAAGCCTCACCGTCTTTGTCAGATAANAAAGGTCTNTCATCTTCTANCTTTACTCCTGTCTCTTCNTCTTTAGCTTCCTTAGTTACTGCGTTTTCTGTTTCTATAAATTCTAAAGGCTGGAGCGTTTTAAAGTACAGTTTAAGGCTTACATCATTAACAGCTAGTATTTGGTCCATACAGTCCGTAATAAGCTCTTGTAGAGGTCTTATAGTAGTATTATGGAAAAGTAAACTAGCGGTCCTTATTTCGTCTGCATTTGACCCTAAGCCTTGGTTCTCTGTTCTTATACCTAATAGTAAAGGACTTGTAACTTTATGAGCTACTATTAATTTATTTGCACACTCTCTAGCTAAATATTCGTAATGAGCTGGTGCATCGTTTAAAGGTAGGTCGTCTACAGTTGTTTTACTTTCTGCATTGTTGTTAAAAGCAACTATAATTTTTTCTCCAAGACTACCGCTTAGTTTGTTCATTATATCCTGCTTGACCTGTAGCTGTTTTTCTCTATCAGGAACCCCATTGTTAAAGTTTATTACTTTAGTTCCTGAGAAACCGCATTGAATATCGTTTATAAGGTAGTCGCTTATTTCGCTTTCCATTTCTGCGTAAGCTGTTCCACCTTGGTAATCAGGGGGACAATAGTAATCATAGCCCGATATATATTTCTTAATTACTTTTATCTCAGGTTCTANTTTATTACCATATCCAAAAGCTGCNATTCTTTTNANNTCGTCTCCCTGTTTTACTTTGGACCAGTCCGCTGAATAGTAGTAGCCTTTTATCTTACCCTCATCGTCCATTTTCTCAGCTCTGAGAGTTTGTCTTGGGAAGTGTTCGGCTTTTTGTACTTTTCCGTTTTGGTATATTACTTGAAAACTAGCCTCACCTAAAAGTTTTAGGTCTAAACATATCTTTCTTAAACAGTCATTGTTAAATATAGATTTTAAAGCAGCGTACTCCTCTGTCTTTGTAGAACTGTCTAAAGCATCTACCCCCTTACCGTATATCATAGATGAAATAGAGGATATGATAGAATGGTTAGTTGTAGAGTTAGTAAATAAGTCTATAAGGTAAGAGTAGTATAGGTTATCGTCACCGTACTTTATGTAATCGTTTTTTTTATCTTCTTTTATTTGTGGTCTATTATAAGACGACAAGTTTACTATATGTAAATTATCCATTATACCGTTATAAATTCGTTATCGTCACTATTACTTTTATATACCCCATCGTTTACGTTATAATTTGGTAAGTCTGTTTGGTTTGTACAGAATATCTTATCCTTAAAGATTACCGTAGTACCGTCTTTTATTGTTAGGTTATAGAATATATTTTGCTTAGTTGCAAAGACAGCATTATATCTATTGAAATATAAGCTGCTAGTAATCCCAGTAGTAGTAGCTGTATGTATTGCTTTATTGGATGTTTCGTTTACTATTGAAACTGCGTAACTTCTCCCACTTGTAAAACTCCTTGGAATAAAGTCTATATTTTGGGCTGAACCACTCTCTTGTAATATAATCATATATATACAACCAAAAAAGCTAAATTTTGTTATAAAAAAACCCCTACATTTCTGTAAGGGTTATCATGTTATTAAAACATATTACAAGTTTTTTAGTGAATCTTCTAAATCTCGTACTGCTATTCTAAGAGGGTCGTTTCTTTCCTTGTCATCTAAATATTCTTTTTTCGCATAAAATGCTTTTAAGAACATTTCTTCATCTTCTTTACGCTCGAATATAGGAATGTTTAATTGCTCTTTTAAAGTTTCTATTACCCACTCTAATTCTTCATACCTCTCTATAAATTCATCTTTAAAGGCTTCATCAGCAATGTAAGCTATAAATCTTAATACTTTAAATTGCTCTTCTAATTTGTTACAATCTTCTACTGAAAATAAATTATTTAATATTTCGAATATTTCGTGATGCTCTTAACACCTTTTATTTATTGTTTGACAATATTGTCTTTGCAAACATATAACTTATTTTTATATAAACAAATTATTAACATAATATTTATAAAAAAAAGGGCAACCGTTAAGCTACCCTTTAATCTTACCAAATGAATAACCCCTTACGAGTTAGTTCCTTCCGTTACAGTTACCGTTCCTGTCATTCCTGCAAATGGATTAGCTGAAGTCGCACCCTCTAAAAAGTTAGCTGGTTTCAACTCTTGAGCTGTAAGAGTAAGCGTATAACCACTTAAGTCTCCCATAGCTGCTCCAGTTACAATCGTTCCTCCTGAAACGTCTGCTCCATGTTCTAAGCCCATCATAAACGCATTAGAGTTATAATCTACTACTACTACATGAGGTCTATTAAAAACTAATAGCTTTAGCTCTTTATGGTCTTGAACTGTCAATTTTGTTAAAGTTAAATTTAACGTCTGCTCAAAGAAAGCTGTTCCGTTTTCTCTTGAGGCTGTTATTGTTTGTTCAAAAGAGCTATTCCCTTTTAATTCGTAGTTAAAACAAGTTACGTCTCCTAAACTGTCTATAACGTCTGTATCTGTACTATCAAAAGTCGTTGTTATAGTGCTATAATTAAAAAAGAATATATCTTTAATCCCACCGACAACGTCTTTACATGGTACCTTTCTTCCTGCTGTAAGTAAACAAGCCATTGATTTTTAGTTTATTAGGCGGCAGTCTCAGCCACCAGTTATTAATTAACCAGTAGCTGTTATACCTCCACTATTTAGTGCGTTACCAAAAACAAAGTAAGATGTTCCGTCGCTCCAAATGTCGACAAAGTCTCCTGTATTGTCCGCAGTATGTACAAAATTAAGTTGGTCCGCAGCGTCTACATCTACTACAGCACCTGCTACAATTAGAGAGCCTTCCATTACGTCAGCTGTTCCTCCTGCTATTATAGTATTAGCTGAAGTTAAACCTCCGCTTGTTACAAATCTTATTTTAAAACCTGCGGTTGGTGCTGGAAGTGTTACTGTTCCGCCTGTACCTGAGACAAGAATAGTCTTGCCTGAGTCTGCCATGCCTAGAGTACCCCCTACGCTAATCGCTTCCGTAACGTCTTTGATTCTCTCAACATCGTTACTAAAATTTACTGTTGTTCCCATATCTTTTTATCTATTAATATTATGAATATAAAACCACATCTGAACCAATTCCATGTTGGATTCCTGCCGCATATCTAAGAATTACTCTTACATTGTTGCTTCCGTCAATGTCGGTCATATCTATCAACTTCGCCTCTGAAGTGTCGCTTAGAAGCGAACAGCCAAAAAATAAGTTTGATTTTTGAGCTGCTACAGCTGTATCATTTGCTAATCCCGGTGCATGAGCTATCTTAACTCCTGAGAAGCTTAAAGGTCCTCCACCATACCATTGTGGTCCTTTGTTGTCAGTACCAGCCGCTCCAAGTCCATTACTTCCAAATCCACCAAGAGCAGAAAGGTAGTTACGATACATATTGCTAGGTAAGTACATTAGTAAATCCTCTTCACCAAAAACCGCACTAGGAATAGCTGCGAAAATCTTTTGAATCTCGTCTATTACGTTTGCAGTAGTAGAAGTTGTACCTGCTACATCGTTTACGTCACCGTCTGCAAGTAATGTAGTTTTAAATCCGTCAAACTGACCGCTTGTTGCGTTAGTTCCATTCCAAATAGTAGTTTCAATTCTTTGTGAAACCTTGTCTGCTACATGAGCCATTAAGAAATCTCCAAAGCTATTAGGTAATTGTCTACCCATAGCACTAGGTAACATATCAGCTCCTAGATAAGAACTCACGAAATCTTTTTTACAAAGTTGTAAGTTAACTTGGAACTCCTCTACCTGTAAAACTCTTTCTGTTAAAGTTAAAGTTGATTGCGGATTAAAGTCACAACTGGCGTCTTTTACGATATCGTCTGAGGCTATCTTTTGGATAACTTCTTTGAAATTGATATTCGGCTTAATAGTTAAATTTTCCTCAGCTAGTGTTTTCCCTGAAAGCAAAGCTGCACTAATCATTTGTCCTTTGTACTCTCCCTCGTAAGTAGTTGTTATAGAGGTAGTTGTACTTAAGTCTACTCTTCTTTTCATATTATTATTTATTAATATTTGCTATTTTCTGTAAAACTCTGTCGTATGTAGTCTCAGGCTGCCTTTGTGGAGTCTGTACATTGACTTTGCTTTCTTTTATCTCTGGACTATGAGTTATTTTCTGAGGAGGTTCAGCAATTGCCGACATTTCCTCTTTTGGTTTTTGGTCCATAGCCTTAACCATATCCTTTACTTCCTCGACAAGTTTCTTAACTTCCTCAAGTTCAGTTTTAGTAGCGTACTGCATTTCTTCTTTTTCTTCTTCAGCTTGTACTTCAACTTCTTCGGTTAGTTCTTCCTCTTTTTCTTGGACTTCTTCTTCCGCTTTTCCAATCGAGTCTATAATACCTTCTTCTTTTACAAGTATCATTTCACCATCTTCAAGCTCATAGCTGCCAACTGGGACGGCTACTCTCTCATCTTCGGTAACTATAAAGACCTCTGAACCTTTTTCGAAGCTCTCGCTCTCTAGTACAGTACCGTTTTTTAGGGTAGCTTGAGCTAGTGTTACTTTTTCTGTTTCCAGCTCAACACCAACAAGCTCCTTTACTTTATTTAACATTTCTAGTGCTTTCATATAATAAGGGTTTTATATAACAACTAGATAGCAGGTTTTTTGTTGCATATTTAAAATAATTTGTTAATTATTTGTTTATATCAAAAAAGGTTGTATATTTACAGAGTAAAACAAAAACAAATAAAACAATGACATATTTTTGGAACCACGCTTACAGACACGAAATGAGAAATTTAAAACCTTCTCTACAAAAAGAAGTTAAAAAAACTTTTAAAGACTTTAACCTTGAGTTAGACGGAAAATCAGACTTACACTATCAATTAATTTGTGAGGTTGTAGGTGATTACACTATTGAAGGTGAACACGAAAACCAAAGAACTAAAAGACTTAAAGAATCATATAACAACTAGGAGCTTCGGCTCCTTTTTTTATGACGTACCAGTAACTGAACCTATACCTTGAGCGTTTAAAGAACCGTCACAGCATTTCCTACTATAAGTATCGTCCTCACATAAACAAGCTCTTGAATCGTCTTGGGGACTTGTAGTTCTATAATAGTTAAAAACCTTTTTTATATATCTTTTCATTTTGGACTCTTTGGATGTTTCTTAGGTAGCAAATCAAAATCACCAGTATATTTAGCGTTTTGAGGTCTACCGTTTTTTATTATATAAAGGTATGCGTTAACTCTAGCCATTGCCCAAGCAGTTGGGGATTTTATTTTAGGACTATGGGAAGTATTAAAGGCTCCTAGACCTCTTTGAAATACCGCTTTAAGTTGTCCTATAGTTGCACCGTATCCTAGCTTGTCTTTATACCTTTCGTTGAACTCATCGCTTTTTTTTTGTAAGGACGCTAAATCTTTAGCCGAAACTTTAGCACCTCTTGTAGTAGATGCGTCTCCTTTAGCTGTTCCCTCTCCTTTTGGTTTTGGGTTTGGTGTTCCTGACTTTGGAGCTTTTGGACTTTTTTTGATTCCGCCTCTTGGACCTACCTCAGCCATCTTTACGCACTTATGTTTTTGGTAATCTTTTTTATAACCTTTAGGACATTTATATCTCATGTTAACGCTATGCTGTTCGCAGGGCATATACCAAGTCTTACCGTCTAGGTCGTGCATATGAAAACCCTGACAACCTAAATCTTTACTAACGTCAACCGCTTTTTGTAAACTGCTATAAGCTAACCTGTCGTTTATAATAGCGTAATTCTCATCTATTACTTTTGTTGTCTGCTCTTCTAGGTTCTCATATCCTAGGGTTTTTAGTTTAGCGTTAACGTATCTCTTCATAGACAATCCCCCCCAAGCTAGGTAGGCAATCGTTCCACACGCTTTCATTTCTTTCTCATTATAGTAAACCTCTGCTCTCTCTAAATAGGACCTAACTCTTACTAGGACCTGCTCAGATAGCTTTTGTTTTTTACTGATTTGTCTAGCTCTTATCTTACCGACTTGAGTCATGCATTTATTATCTATAGACTTATTTAGTTCTATCGCTTTTTTTGCGTTGTTTACTGCCGAGTCAGGATAGTCGTTATATGAGTCTAATGTAACTTTAGTAGATAGCATTTCTTTTAACTCTTCTAATAGAAACTCGCTTTCTAATTCGCTAAGGTCATCTTTTACAGCTCGGTCTTGAGGTAATCGGTCCAAAAAGTAGCCTTCAATACTAAAACCGAGAACCTTTTTACTTTTAATAAATTCGTTCCATATCTTATCGTCCTCCACTTTCATAGAAATCATCCAAGTACCGTCAGGCATATCTAAACCGTAGTTCTTACTCTTGTCGTTTTCGCCCTCTGTTAACCAGCTTTCTACTACTGTAAGTCCTTTAAGTTTTACGTTATGTTCTAGGGTTGCGTTATTTTGGTTACCCTTTTGAAAAAACAATTCACTTGCTTTGCGTACTGTACTTTTGGAAAAGTAAATATAAAATCCTTCCTCTTCACCTGCTCTTTTTCTAAATATAGGTTTATTAGGAATTAAAGCTGGTCCTAAAAGAATACGTTTTTCTTTGTCAACCTCTGCAAATTCTATCTTTTGGTTTTTTAATGCTACAAACGTTTCCTCGATGGCAGGTGCCTCTACTAAACTAACTGCCTCTATTCCAAGGGTTTGGTCGTTTTCATCTATTATTAACTCTACTATATCCATATCTATACAATCTAATTCTTTATATTTTGTTATCCAATCGTTGCTCCGTCTATTATATTACGTTCTAATCCTTGAGCTGTAGTAACCTCATTAGAAACGACAAAGGCTTTTACTGGTTGGCTGGTTTGTTCTCCTATACTTTCGGCTAGTTGATTAATAGGACTAGCACCTACTACGTTAAAGCTTGGGGATGTTGCTCCTCTAGGTCTTGCTATGTTAGGAGAAGCTACTGGAGGACCTACTGCGGTTATAGCTTTTACATTTTGAACCCCTGTAGCTACCGCTGCGGCTGCGGCTATGGCTCCAAGAGCTGGACCTACTACTGGTATACCTGCTAAAGACTTAAAAGCTGCCTGAGCTGATACAAAGGTATCTATGGTAGTTTGTGCTATTGCGGCTGCCTTACCAGCTTTACTTTCCTCACCGAATATAGTAGCTAGATTACCAAAAGCATCCGAGGCTAGGCTAAGTTTTTGCTCGGTTGTTAGTTTTTCTATTTTAATCTCATCTTCGCTCTTATCCTTTAGTAGTCCTTTAAGTTTACTATTTACGTTTTCCTCAGAGGTGATTACAGCGGTTGCGTTTGTTGTAATACTATCCTTAAGTATTGCTGATATATCGTCTTGCTGTTTTTTAAAACCTTCTAGCTCTGCTTTTCGTTCAGCTGCTATCTTATCGTTTTCTGCCTTTCTTAGTCCAGCTGCTACTCCTAGAAGTTCTTTATTTCTAATAAGCCTACCCTCTTCAAGTCTTATAACCTGCTCAATTAATATAGCCTCGTCCATAAGGTCCTCTTGGGTAGATTCGCTTAATGAGTTTTCTTGTATTTTTATGTCTCTTCTAGTCTTAGCTAGTTCTACCTCTTTGCCTGTTATTTCATTTTCTAAAGCGGCAGCTTCTTGTAAGAATGATATCCTTTGCTCAGTCGTAAACTTATCAACCTCAGCGGCTTTTGTTTTTAGCTTATTTATTTCTACGTTAATCTTTGCTCTCTCTACAAGTAACTCCCTTTCTTTTTTATTAGCCTCTGCAATCTTATTAGCAAGTTCACCAGCTAAAGCTATTTCTCTTTTAGTCTCTTCTCCAAAGTTGGTAATCCTTTCTTTAAACTCATCAAAGGCTTTTCCAGCCTCGTCTAAATCACCTGAGAATAAAGCTATTATAGCCATTCCTAGACTAGAGAATATATCGCCTACATTCCCAGCTATTACTCCTAATTGTTTGAGTATTTTTGCAAACTTATTTTGACCAGCTTCGCTATTTGTAAAAGCTGTAGTCAAAGCCACTACCGCAATAATCAAAGCTCCTAGACCTGTAGCAATTATAGCTCCCTTTAATGTTTTGAAACTTTTAACAACTCCTCCTAAAGTTCCTTTAAGTCCTTTAAACTTTGTTATAGCTCCGCCTGATACAGAGTCTAGCTGACCACCTAACTCCGTTACATCAGTAGTCGTTTTTTTTGTTTCCTCTCCTACGTCTTGTATAGCCTCCTGAACATCCTCTATATTGTCTATAGCGGCTCCAGTTTTGACTTCAAGCTCTAACATTACCTTTTGTGCCATAGTCCTCTTTTATGCTGTTTAAATCCCTCTCTTATTGATTCAGGATATTTATTTAATCCTAGT
This sequence comes from Parvibaculum sp., assembly GCA_002695905.1. GTDB lineage: Bacteria > Pseudomonadota > Alphaproteobacteria > Parvibaculales > Parvibaculaceae > Mf105b01. The sequence goes on along the minus strand of NZQM01000241.1, from coordinate 8,733 downwards.
GCTATATCTATATAGTCACCTCTCCATTTTTGTTGCTTTGCTATTTCTAATAGCTGTATTATGTTTTCTATCATGACGTACTTTGTAAATCTTGTTCCGCACTTCCTAGCCTTAAACTTCCTCCGCTTACTAAGGTTCCTGTTACAGTACCTCCTTTTATCATTATAACAGGAAAGGCACCTGCAAATAAAACATACTTTACAAAAGCATTAGTCTTATTGCTAAAATTAAGTACTGATGAGTTGTCAGCTCCAAATCTATTTATTGCTTTAAAAGTATGAGAGACCGCATAGTAAGTGTTAGCTACTGGACTAGCCACACTACTAAACCATTCTACTATCTGTTTTGCTGTAGCCTCTGTTACTGGGTTTGAGTTGTTAGATAATACTAAGCCTGTTTGGTCCTCAGCTCCATACTTGTTGAAGTTATTATTTTCCATTATAATATTCCAGTTATTTTGCGAGATATAGCCTGTAGTACCGATAATACCTACCATATTATCACCGTTAGCGTTATTGTATTGACTAACCGTACTGGCATTTGTACTAACTAATTGAGCTGTACTTATTGCATCCGCTTTAGTGTTAGTAGCTTTTGTATTTGTTCTAGCATAGAATCTATAATGTAAACTAGCTGGATGAGTAAGACTTGCTTTTTTGTAAACCTTTTGAATCGGTACATTGTCTATTATTAACGCATCCGCTGTAATTAAACTAGGAGTAAAGGCTACAGTTGTAATTCCTGATAATGTTTTAAGAGTATCTATGTCATCTGTAGAGCTTAGATTTGTTGTAGAGGTTGCGTATAAGAAACCATATTCGTCTATATTACCCTTTCCTCCAATCTTACCAGCCGCTGTTATTTGGTGAGCAAAGAAAACCTCTGTACTTGTACCAACTGGTATTTGTAACTCTGCTAATGTCGGTGCTGTTACTGGTAAGTTAGTATCACTAAATACACTCTGAGGATTATTGTTTACGTTTTGAGGTAATCCAGTAGATATATTAGGTAAGGTAGTCTTGTTATCACATCCAGCGTCTGCTCTTACGTCTATAGTGTCCGCTCTAAGATTTGTAGTATCTGCGGTTACGCAGTTCATGGCTACAACTGTTAAGACTCTAAAGTCAGGAGTTTCGAATATATTTGTAAGTTCTAAATTACTTTTTTCTGTTTCAAAGTTTGTAGATATTTTATTTATTCTATACTCGTTATTATTTAAGATAAACTTGTCAGCTAGGTTTAAACTGTAAATAAGACTCATCGGTAAATAAGCCTTGAGAGTTGTAAGTCTTTTTCTAGGGTCAAATACATCCTTTATATAAGTCTCGTAATATGTTTTAAATAAAGATGTAGGGTTTACTTCTAAAGAGAACTCGTCAAACTCAGCGTTAAAGTTAATACTTTGTTTACCTGCTAAAGCTGTACTTCCTTTTTCAATACAGTTAAGAGGTATAAAGGGAGTATTGATTGTTACCCCTGCGGTCCCTGCTAGATTTAAAGCTCTAATATTTGTAGCTGATTTAGCAGCATAGAATATCAAAGGCTGACCAAGGTAAGGACTTTGACTCTCATCTACGCTATATCCATATTGTACTCCGCTTAAAGTTGTACTTTCTACTTTATTATTAGAAGTAAATAGATGTTCATATTTGAAATGTTCAAAAGGTATATTAATATCGTAAGTAGTTCCGCCTGTTTGTGTTTTGTCTCTCTCATATAAAGCACCCCATTCGTGAGCTGCTAACTGTTTATGATTATTAGCTAGAAAGCTACCAGTACCTTCAAATCTAAAATCTACCTCGTGAAAAGGTAAAACGCTATCAGTAACGGTTTCTGTTTTATCTACATACTCTGTTATATCATGAGCCGAAGTGCTACTAGCATAAAAGTCATCTAAGGTCTTTACTTGTACTATACCGTTATCGTCCTCAAAAGCTGTAAGATTATATAGCTTAAATAAGGCTGTTAGAAAGTCTATTACTTTCATATCAGGCATAAGGTCTACAGCTGAAAGCTCTTTACTGGTTCCTATAGAAGTAGTTCCTGTTAAATAAAACTCGCTTGGTCCTTTGCCAAATGGAAACCCCTGAGAGGTTTTTATTCTATTGCCTACAACTAAAGTAAAGTTTTGGGCGGCTTCAGACTCTATATAAAAGGTATAAACTCCGTCTTGTATTTCTATTCCGTCTTTTAGTTTTACGCTTCCGCTTTGTCCATTTTCTGTAGTGCCTGTTAAGCTCTCAAAACGTTGAAACTCTTCACCGTCTTTTTTAACAACCAAATTATAAGGGTCACTACCTGACGGTGTTACCTCTACGGTTAAGTGCCTCGATACTTGTTTGATTTTACTGTTATCGTATTTCTTAGCTTTAAGAATCTCGTCAATACTAGACTCAAAACTTTTATTCCCAAAACCTCCAAATACTCCGTCCTTATCTACTTGACCTGTAAGCGGTGCGAAGTTTAAAACCTGACTTTGTGCTGACTGGTTATCTAGTAAAGCTCCCTCTTTATTATGTAACCACATATAGAGTCCAAAAAATGGTTCGTTACTTCTACTAAAAAAGTCTGTACTAAACTCTATATTATAGCTAGGTTCAGATTCTATTGCTTTTATAATACAGTAAAGTCTTATAGCTGGTTTAAATTCAGACAATGGAACTCCGTAGCTTGTTGAGGTACCAGCACTTGTATTAATGTTTTTTATAGTATCAGTATTAGTTACTGCGGAGTTACTATCAAAGGTTAGTCTTGCTGTGTGAGTTATTAATGGAATTATAAGAGCGTTGTTTACGTTACCGTCTAAAGCAACAAAGTCTAAGCCACCTGTCATTAAGCTTTGAATAGTTGAACTATCGTAAGTAAACTTATATTTTTGTAATCCTATAAGAGAGTTAAGTTTGGTTTCTCCAAGCAGGTCCTTAAGGTTTACTGTGTTACCGAAAAAGGTTAGTTTATAAGTATGAGGTTCGTTGTTTTTTAGCTGTACCCCTTCTAGTTTAATTTTGCCTTTTTTAAATAACTTGAAATTTAAGTATAGCTCTGCATCTGTTTTTTTTCTAGCATCAAAGCCTAGTATATTAAAGTTATAGAAATGGTTAAATATCTTATTGTTGTTTCTTGACGCTGGGACGTTAAAGGTTTGAGTAAAAGGTATAAAGACTTTCTGTATATCTTTGATGTCTTGTATTGACTGGGTAAGTACAATACTCTCGTCTTTAAACAGCTCTACCTCCTGATTATCAAAAAAAACCTGTAGCTGGACCATTATCTAACATTGTTAATCCTATCAAACGCAAAGTCGAACTGTATTGTATAGTTTACGAGCTTGTCGTTTAAGGAGGTTCTATATTCTAAGTTTTTTGTCTTAGGTACTACTGCTAGAGTTTTACTTTCATAAATTAAATAAACATTTTCACTATAAAGAAGTTCCTCTATAGTTTGGTTCATCTCTTCTTTAATAAAACCTGTACTTAGAGTCAAAGACGTTTGAGCGTTTACGTTTATTCTTTGTCTTTGATTGTCATAGGTGTTATAAGTAGAGCTAGTATTTGTTATTATATTTCTTTTAAATAGCTCGTCTGTTACATTTGTGTTCTCTTTACTACTCTTAAAAAAGTAGAAATTTTCAAAAGCTCCGAACTTATTTATAAAAACGGATTTTATCGGAGTATATTTTGGTTCGCATACGTTTGTAACTGTTACTGTCTTTTTTACCGTAGTGTCATCTGTATCAAATATCTGTATTGTTGAGCTGTTAGCTGGGATAGTTATGTATTGAACTTTTGGGTTAGACGCAAATCCAGCTGGTGAGGTTGTATTGTCTGCTCCTGTACTTCCACCGTCTGTTATTTGAGTTGTAGTAGAGTCTATTATAACCTTACCTACTCCCTCTGCAAAGATTGGAAACTTACCTGTAGTATTTTCAGGTAGGTATATATTGTTTGAACTAAACAAAGCGTGTCTACTAAGTTCAGGATTTGTTCCCTCCTCGAAGTACCCATAACCGTCTAAAGCTACAAAGGTAGTTACTACTGGGTTTGCATCGTAAGGCTCGTCAGCATCATCAAAAGAGTTTACTACGGTTTGGACATATCTAGCTATAGAGCGATAGTCATCGTTAAATGATATTGTAAAATAGTCTCTTACAAGCTCTGCTATTTCTAGGGTTACGTTTGATTGACCTGTTATTACACTTTTAGTTATTGAGTATTGAGGTAGGTTAGGTCTATCACCTATCACCCCATCCCATATAAACAAACTTAATTCTACTCTTTTTAATGCCATGATTCTATTTTTAAACTACATTTATTCCACCAGCTCCACCAACTTGAGGACAAGACTTAGAACCTGCCTCGGTTACTATTCCGTCTGAGTCTATTCTTACCCAATTAAAGAACCCTCCATTTGGTCCAGCGTATCTATCTGTACTAACATTAGCTATTCCATAATATAAGTCTTTTCCGTCAAAAGGTGTTCCGCCTTTACATATCCTAGCATTAGGGTCCATTAAATTACTCTTAGTTGAGGTTACCTCTGTTATAGCATCGGCTGCAAAAGCTAATGAGCAGAAATCAGACTGGTTAGGATTGTTGTCTTGGATGTTTTGTTTTCCTTTAGTTATAAACTTAGTATTTGCTCCACATACATTAGTACCAGCTGGTTGAGTTAAATTGTCTTTTGTACAATCTACGGTAGTCCCCTCACCTACGAAACCGCTAGGTATTAATACTTGAAATACTACAGTTCTCGGAGTATCTGTACTTACTGAACTAGAGAAAACTGGGTTTGGAGGTGTAAAGCTTTTTACTGTACCATTTGTAGCAGTTCCCAGAGATATAGAACCGTTTTGAGCTATTGATTGTCCAGTAAGATTTGCTATATCACAGTTCCAAGGCTTTAAACTAGAGAAAGCTTGTTTAAGAGTTAAGTCACACTCTACTGAGGCTCCTGCATTTGTAAACTGAGCTGGTGCTGTTAAGACAAAAGTCAATACAACGTCCTTAACACTTCCTGTTCCGTTTGCACTTACGCTAGTTATTACACTTCCTCCTGCGTCTTTTATAGCTGATATTGTTGCTACTGGGACCGTTGTAGGATTTGTTATTACTCCTGCCTGAGTTATAGAGCCTCCCTGTATTACGTTTACTCCGTTTAAAGTACAAGCATAAGCCACCCCTGCATTAACAGTTACGCTTATAGATTGAGTTGCTTGACAAGTTGTAGGGTAACTATTGTCTCTACCAATACCATAAACTACAGTCGTACCAGCTTGGGTAGTAGGTGATAATGTTAAAACACTTCCTGAGATTGCAACGTCTACTAAGTTTGGATTAGGATTAGAGAACGAGTAAGTAGTCTCACTTGTAAAAAATCCAGCTAAATCTATATCAACACTAGAGCCTCCAAGAGTTAAAGTTTGTCCACCTATTGAGCCCGAGGTACTAGGTCCTCCAGTACAAGGTGCAATTACAGCTGTACCTCCACCAGCTCCAGTACCTGCCTGAGTTGCTGTAGATGTACATACAAAGGTAGCATCGCTACTATTAGAGAATAAATTAGGAGGTATAGATAGAGTTACTGATATAGTCCTAGAAGTATCGCTATTTTCTACTGCAAATTTGTTGTTTGCAAAATCACCGTCTGAACTTGTATAGCTTAGTATAGCTCCTACAGCTGGAGTAGGTAGAGTAATCACCCCTTGGTTATCTACTTTGAATCCTGTTAATCCTGCTACTGTACAATCGTACTCAGGAAGAGGGTCAGCTGGTTCGGTTAAGTGTAGGAAAAAAGGTGACCTTACGTTAATTTTAGTATATGTACTCATCTTAGTCTGTCTTGGTTTAATGTAAATGCTAGAAAGTCTTGAATATCTAAGCCGAACTTATCTTTTAATTCTTTAGGTAGTTTTTTAAATGCCTGTTCAAATGGTTTAGTAAAGAATAAACTAGGTTTAATACCTTGGTGATATACTGACTCTCTTACTGCGAAAGCGTTTAGTCCTTTCATTCTCGCCCAATCTTTGAAATGTTTAACAGAGGGTTTATTGCCTTGCTTAAAACTAAAGGGACTGTTTTTAGCTTTTTGCTTCCACATCTTACCTTTGTTGTTTTTACTATTGAACTTACTTGTAGTTCTTCTTACTCCTCCTACTCCTTTTACTCCCTTGTCTTGGTATATTCCGTACTCCTCCATTTCAAAGTCTAAAGCAATAGAATTGGGACCAACTCCTATAACTCCCTTTAAGCTATCGTATAGCTCCCTAGATGCGTTCTTTTTACCTTTAGTTAATCTAGTCCTAGCTTGTTGTATAACAAACTTTTTAAAGGCTTCTAGTGCGGTTTGTGTTTTTGTTAGCTGCATACCGTCATATCGTTTTGTACTAATACGTCAAAGGTTGCCGCCCAACCTGCTAACTTGTTTTCAAATCTATCTACAAAAGGTTCGCAACTTATATCCCCTTCTATTTGGTAGAGGCTAGTATATAGCTCTCCTCTTTGCAGCTGGTTTAATACTCTTGACTGTAAAGCTAGTTGAGTATTTAAAACGTCTTGTTCGTTATCGTTTCCTACAAATACATCCGTAACCTCATCCTTACTAATATCTACAATGTCCATAGATAGAATAGAGATGTTAAATAGGATTGTATTGGTCCCTATTGTTGCGTTGTTTACTATGATATGACTTAAAGGGAATATCGTTTGTTTCTTTAAATCTATATCGTCTATATTTCCAAAGCTTACGGTATTACAAAACGGTTCCGCTGCTAAAGCTGTTTTTAATTGCTGAGTTACGTTGTAAAAACCTTTCATCTTTTCTTTATTAATTTAGTTTCAAGCTCTATCTTATCTTTTTCAAAAGCTAAATACATTAGACATTTATGTACGTTTAATTCGGTAATCTTATCAAATTGGGTAACATCGCCTTGAGCAAGTCCATAGATTGACTGATACCAACCCCACTTTGCTCCAAAGCTTCCAGTTGCTGAGGTGTCAGGTTGTCTTTGCTCTCCATGTCCAAAAAGCTCAGGATATTGGTCAACAATTCGTTTTTTAAATTCCAAAAAAAAACCATAGAACCAAAAGCAACGTCTAGCGGCATATTCTTAAACACCTCTGCGTTATCCACTCCTTTATAATCTTCTATTTGGTATTTGTTCTTTCTTTGGAAAACAATAGGTCTATATAGAATACTCATAGCTTTGTGCATATCCTGCCACTCTCCTAATGTATTATCTAGGTCTATATACTCCCCTAGGGTCATATCGTCTAACATAGGACAAAAACCATACTTAACTCCTTCTAAAGTAAAGGTCTCTACCAGCTTATATTCTTTTTCAAATATCTCGTTAAGGTGAGATACTATACCGTTAAGACTTCTAACTTTTATCTGTAGAACATCTTGGAGGTTTAGCTTACAGAATATCTCAACCATTTTTTGTAATAAAAAAGCTGAGTCTTTGTTTTCTTCGGTGTTTAGTTTTTCAAACTTTTGGTATTGCCCTAGAGTTATCTCGTTAAGATTCTCAGGAACATATATTTCTACTTTCATATATATACAATCAAAAAACGTAAAAAGTGTATAAAATGAAAAAGAGGAACTAGGTCCCTCTTAATCAAATCTAAATAATCTCAATCAAAATAAAAAAAGCTACTCACCAAGTATGAGCTTCTTATAAGCGTAAATATAACCTTTTTCTATTGCTTCTTCAAGTTCTTTACTGTTTTGTTTATAAGTGTTTTTTCCTTGTATCTTATTTTGACCTTTATAGTCAACGTAAAGAGTAACATCGTAACCGTTTTTCTTATATCCTCTTTGTACTGGTTTCTGTACAACAAATATCTTTTCGTACCAACAAGCTAACATCATATCAAAATATTCCAATTAAAGAGAAAAATAGTTTCTCCAAATATAACAAATTATATGCAGCTACATACATCCACATCAAAGCAGAGGTATTAAATAAAAGAGCGTACATTATTATATACTTATAATTAATCGTTTTCATATATTAAAGTTTAGTTAATAAAAAAGGGTCTATAAAAGACCCCTGTTTGTTATTCTAGGTTTTGAGTACTAATAATCGAAATAAGTGTGTCGACATTAGTAGGCTCCTCTTTAAACAGCTTTTTATATTTCTTTGCTGTCTCAGCTTGTTTATAAGCTGCATAAAGTTTGTCCTCTATTTCTTGAATCTCTTCTATGGACATCTCTTTAAGTTTATCAGTTCTATAGTATATTTCTATTTTTGTGTTTTCCATTGTTTTAGTTGTTATTGTTTTTTCTATCTCTTATATCCATGTCCTCAATTAAAAGCTCATAAGCTTCAATCTGCATTTGAATTTTTTTTGATTTTATCTTTAGCTTGTAGATTATTTTGTGAATATCTTCTTGTTCCATTGTTTTTGTTTTTAGTTGTTTTTTGCAAATTCTTTTAATTGTTTAAAAGTGTCAAACTCTATTGCCCAATTATTAATAGTTTTACAATCTTCACGAGTACAAGAGTCGTAAGCTGTCCACTTACCGTTCATAGTAGCAAAACCACCCATAGCTATCCAAGTGCCTTTTGAGTCTTTAATCTTGTATATTCCTTCTTGTATTCTTTTTACTATCATTGTCTTTGTTTTACTTTGTAAAGATATAAACATTTTATTAAATACCAAATCTTTTTCTATTTATTTTACCAAATATGATATTCTCCTCTATTGCCTTGTTGGGTATCTGTAAATACAT
>NZQM01000240.1 GCA_002695905.1 Parvibaculum sp. | reverse complement strand
TTAGACTGGCCCAGATAGGGGACCACATCTTTTATGTAGAGGGAACTAGATAATGAACATCTTCCAGTTAGCGGACGATCCAAAGCAATGCGCAGAGGATCATTGTGACAAGCACATTGTCAAGATGATACTGGAGTACGGACAGTTGCTGTCCACTGCACATCATGTAATTGATGGGGAGGATGCACCTAAAGGCATCTACAAAAAGACACATGTCAATCATCCATCAGCAGTGTGGGCTAGAAAAAGTAGTATGAACTATCTCTGGCTATACACACTGATGGGTGAGTGTATGGATGAGTACACTCGCAGGTATGGTAAAGATCATGCTACAGAGCGGCTGGTGCCAATGCTATGTCGCAAGCCTAAGAATATGCCATTCGGTCATCTCACTGAGATACCACAGTGTATGCCGGATGAGTACAAGCGGGAAGGCGATCCTGTTGGGGCATACCGAGCATACTACAAAGGTGAGAAGGCTCACTTCGCCACATGGAAATACACAGCCACACCATTATGGTGGGACAATGAGGAGGACGACTAATGCAGGAAATAAATAACATGCAAGATGTTTACTGCACTCAACCTAAAAAGGTTAATGGCCTATGGGTTATGAACGTACATACCTACGGAGAAACACTGGGTGTTGCCCAGTTTAAAACAAAAGAGAATGCTTTTATGTTTAGGGATGAGCTAGACAACTGGGACAAGATCGGGGAGAAAGTATCCCGACGAAAGATGCTGTCCAATGTTGGACAGTTCAACCAATAGTTACAGGAGGGTGGTATGGATATACCTAAGTATGTCAAACGAATTATCAAAAGAGATGGCAAGGTTATATATCACTATCGCCCTCCCCCTAAGTATATAAGCTTAGGTCTAGTACGTAGACAGGTCTTGACAAACAGACAATCTACATCTTACAAACTTGCTAGAGAGTTCAATGCCGCTATAGATGAGTGGAAAGAGGGGCAGCTTAGACACAAGAACCTAAAGGCTAACGCCCCTCTATCTATGCTGGTCTATCAGTATAAACATTCCCCTAATTTCAAGGGGTTACAAGAAGATACTCAAGCAGATTACCTGCTCTACCTTAACAGGGTAGTTGACATGTTTAATGACCCACCTATGAGTTCGCTTACGCATAGACAAGCACAGGAATACTACGATGATCTAGTAGAGAGTGGTGTGTTTGCTGCTAACAAAACGGTGAGGATTGCTAGTGTACTGTTTAACTATGCACTTGACAGAGAGCTAGTTAGTCTCAACCCTTTCTCTCGTGTAAAGAAAAGACAAACACCGCAGCGTAAAGTTGTATGGTCACATGAACAGGTTCAACAATTCCTCGATACATCTTATGGTAGGTGGGAGTGGAGAAACATTGGGTTGATTTTTCACATGACCTATGCTTGGGTGCAGAGGGTAGGAGATACTAGACTATTAACGTGGGACAGTATAAACTTTGACAACGAAAGCATTACAATCCTACAATCAAAAAGAAAAGCACAGGTACATCTACCTATTGAAGAAAAGCTAATGGACTTACTGCGACAACAGCACAAAGACTTTGGCTTTCAGCCTTACATAGCACCTCGTGTTACACCATATAAAGGACAGTACCTACCTTACTCTTCTTATATGGTATCACACATCATAAAAGATATTCTAAAAGAAGCTAAGCTCCCGTCTACACTACGTGTTAGTGATCTACGTAGGACGGGGGCAACACAGATGGTAGAGGGTGGTGTGCCAGTTACATCTATTATGCAAGTAACAGGTCATGTAAACCCTGCCTCTCTTAAACCCTACCTAAAAAATACATTGCGAGGTGCGACAGAAGCACTCAGAGGAAGGTCAATGGTATGATGGTGAGAGATTTTGTTATTGCGCTTGGGCTAAAACCTGATACAACTAAGCGAATAAATTGCCCTAAATGTAATGGGCGTGGTACGTTTACCGCCAGCAACTTACAGGGTGAGCTTGTATGGAATTGCTACAAAGCAGGTTGCGGCATCAAAGGACGCGACACTACGTCGCTNNCAGCTACACATATCAAGCGCCTGCTTAACCCTGTTGCCTCTAAAGCTATGGGGCCACAACCTTTTGATAGACCTGATTACATAGTCAATCAGCAACCTGATACATTGCTTGATTGGTGCGACAAATGGGACGTTGACATCAAGGATGTTTTGTACGATGTTAGACAACACAGAGCAGTGTTTCCGATCACTTACAAAGGTCTTATGGTGGATGCAGCAGGGCGCGCGATTAGCCAGCATAGGAAACCAAAGTGGTTGCGTTACGCTAGCTCTGGTGTACCGTACACACACGGCAATGGTATGGTAGGTGTCTTGGTAGAAGACTGCATCAGTGCCTACACTGTAGGGCGAGGCAACGTAATAGGTATATCGGTATTGGGCACCTCATTGTCAGAGGATCACATACGTTACCTACCAATACTAGATCGTATTGTTGTCTGCCTTGACCCCGATGCTCTACCTAAGACGCTCAAGATAGCGAACCAACTACGTACTGTAGTGCCTGATGTAAAGGTTCTACGTACCACAGATGATCTGAAATACAAACATCCTTCCGACCTTGCGGCATTGGAGAATATGCTATGGAACTAGCCCTGTTACGATCTCTTATGAACAAAGAGTTCTACTCTTCTACACGTGGAGCTAAGTGTCCTGACTCTCTCTTTACATCTGACGGAAAGAAAATCAAATCCGCTATTGACAAAGCTATTTCTTCGTATGATAGAAGTGTAACGCCTGATGAGATACAGGCGATCTTCCTTGCTGATAACCCTTCTCTTAGTACATCACAGAAGACAGCATATGAGAGTATGTTTCTACAGATTAAAAAGCAATCAGCATTGGGTGTAGATGTAGCACGAGATGTATTCAGTAAACTGTTTCAGCAAGTGCTGGGAGAAGAGATTGCTAACTTAGGGTTTGATTATGTAAACGGTACACAGAATAGTCTCGAACCTCTTCGCAGGCTATTGGACAACCACCAAGACAACTTTCTACCACAGACTGACATCGAGTGGGAGAACATGTCACTTGATTATATCTTAGAAAAGAACTCTCAAGAAGCACGTTGGGTATTCAACATCCCATCTCTTACACGCAAGGTTTCCGGCATCAGTGGTGGTCATCTCATTGAGGTAGGCGCTCGTCCCAACACAGGTAAGACAAGCTTCCACGCCTCTCTTGTGGCTGGTGCTGACGGCTTCGCAGAGCAAGGTGCTAAGTGTGTTATTCTTTGTAACGAAGAGAGCGCTCATCGTGTTACTGCACGGTACCTTAGTGCAACAATGGATATGCACATAGACCAGATTGCTGAAAACAAAACACAGGCACTAGCTAAGTGGAAGGAAAAAGGAAAGAACATTTTTATCAAAGACACAACAGGTAAGGATATGGCGTGGGTTGAATCCCTCTGTAAGTCCGTTGATCCTGACATNCTTGTGCTTGACATGGGAGATAAGTTCGCTTCTATGAAGGGCAACCCTGCCCGTCCTGACTTNGTGCTGGGTGCCAATGCTGTCTACGCAAGACAGATAGCTAAGTACTATGACACTGCCGTTATGTATATGTCCCAGTTATCTGCTGAAGCAGAGGGTCGTGTCGTTCTCAATCAAGCTATGATGGAAGGCAGCAAGACAGGCAAGGCAGCAGAAGCTGATCTGATGTTTCTCATTGCTAAGAACCCTACTGTTGAAGGGCAAGAGGAAGATGATACACAACGTCACATCAACATCGTAAAAAACAAGTTGACTGGATGGCATGGTATAGTACACTGTGACCTAGACTGGCGAAGCGGCAGGTATACCGCGTAAGACTACAACACAAACACAAGGAGAACTACATGCCTTTTACTAAAGAAGAAGCGGCCAAGCCGCGAGGTCGCCCTACTCAACCCAAGCTTATTACACAACATGAAACTGATGTGCTTCGTGTACGTATTGGATTACGTGGCGTAGAGGCAGAGAAAAACTCTGGGCCTCCCTTCATTGTAGTAGACAATGTAGTTGGTATTGTTTACACCTCAGATGGTGTACAGGTTCAGAACAGCGCTGGTCATTTTACTCACGTAACATGGGACAGTGTTGTGTTTATGGTGTCGGAGAAAATGGATGTATAATTTTAAAAAGGCTTTTGAATTAACCGTAGGCCATGAAGGTGGGTACGGAAATGATAAACGGGATAGAGGTAACTGGACAACAGGTGTCATTGGAGAGGGAGAACTAAAGGGTACAAAGTATGGCGTTAGCGCTATGTCCTATCCCGATTATGATATCGAGAACCTTACACTTGAACAGGCTGAGAAAATTTACACCCGTGATTACTGGGATAAGCTGAGTGGTAATCAACTACCAGACGGTGTAGATATTTTTCTTTTTGATTACGCAGTTAACTCTGGTGTTGCACGTTCAGCTATGTCCCTTCAACGCATGGTTGGTGCAGCAGATGATGGACACATCGGACCTCAAACACTTAAGCTGGTAGAGAAACGGTATTCTAGTGCAGACAAAACTAAAGCACTACAACTTCTCAATCAGTTGTATGTAAACAGAGAACATTTTTACAAAAAGCTTACCACCTTTGATATCTATGGTAAGGGTTGGTTACGACGTAACGATGAGATTTTTAAGGCTGCTTCTACTCTGTTGCAGTACGGGGTCATGCGTCCTTAATGCCTTATTATATAGACATACCATTAGGATGGAAGTACGGGTTCCCTAAAGTAATACCGTATGATAATATCTTTATTCCTGAAGGGTTGTTTGAATGGGTAGCTAATAACGGATGCCCTCAAGAGCATATAGATAATATGGGGAAATCTTTTTATGTTCGTCTTTGGAAGACTATAGACAAGGGAGATACTTAACAATGTCAGCTTGGTACGAAGTAACAAAAGAGATACAGATGATGGAGGAAGGAGAGGAGAAACGAAGGTNGGCTAAGGAGTTCGGCGTTGATATAGAACCTGCTCCTAAAGACAGAGTTAAAACTCGTAGCGATGGAGGTAGTACCGCTTACTATCGAATCCCAGAACACGCAACAGAACTGCGTCATATGATCTCACATAAGAATATGTCTAAGTCTAGAGGAGATGTGTTCAAAGCTTGTTATAGGTTGGGAGAAAAGGAAGGGGTTGATGTTATGTATGAGCTAAATAAAATGGAGTTCTTTGTACAAGACTTAAAAGATATGTATGAACGGGGCGAACATATATGATTACATTTTTGCAAGCCGTGCTAGCAACAATAGGGCTGTTCTGTTTTATTGTTTTTCTATTGTATATATTATACGCTGTTTCTGTAGATCATAGAGAGAATTAATATGAATCAAGTTACGTTAGTTGGTGCAAGTAGGAGTATGAACGAGACGAAGACAGGCCCAAGTTTGCTAGATCAAATAGCATACTACGCTCGCGTAAGTAATCCTACTTCGTCTTATAATACTCTTAAAAATGATAAGTTAATTCAGTACCTTATCAATCACCGTCATTGGTCGCCCTTCGAGATGGTTGATTGTTGCTTAGACATTACTACTACCCGTTCTATTTCACGCCAGTTAATTCGTCATCGTTCATTCTCGTTCCAAGAATTTTCTCAGCGGTACTCTGCTACGGAAACAGGAAGTTCAAGCTGGGTTGACACAAGGCTACAAGATACAACCAACAGACAAAGTAGTATCCCTACTAATGATACGGAACTACGGGCTTGGTGGCTTAACTCACAAAAACAAATTAATGATTTGGTATTTGATATTTATGACACGGGTCTTAAGAAAGGTATAGCTAAAGAGCTTATGCGTTCAGTTCTACCTGAAGGTATGACTCGTACCCGACTTTATATGAAGGGTAGTATTCGTAGCTGGATACACTATATTGATTTGCGTACTGACCCAACAACTCAGGCTGAGCATAGAGAGTTAGCACGTATGTGTGCAATGGAGATTGCGAAAGTCATGCCTTACATTACTGAGTTTGTTCAGCCGGAAAAGACTAATCAACAACCCTAAAGTAGGATGTACCTCCAATGCAGGTAGTTCTTGACGTAGAGAATACCGTAACTGAACGAGACGGCAAGAAACATTTTGATCCTTTTGAGCCTACCAATACACTCGTTATGGTAGGCGTTCTTTTGGGTGACAATGATTCTAAAGTCTTCACTATCAACCATACAGAAAGAGGTTCCGATGACGTTTCTGAGCTTAAATATATTCTGGGAAATTGTACGTGCCTTGTTGGACATAACCTAGTACATGATCTTGTATGGTTGTGGGAGTGTGGTTTCGAGTACGACGGTCCTATCTACGATACGATGGTGGCTGAGTATGTAATGCTACAGGGTGTCAAGGATGCCGTGTCTCTAGACGCTTGTTCTGAACGCCACAATCTTACAGTCAAGAAGCAAGACACGCTGAAGAAGTATCTAGCTGACGGGGTTTCTGTTGACGAAGTACCTCACGCAGAGTTGTCCGACTACCTAATCGACGATCTACGTGCTACGTATCACCTAAAGCAGGTTCAGACTGAGGCACTTACTAGCGCAGAGTACGCCTCTCTACTGCCTACCATTGACCTGAGCAACAAGGTTACTGCATGTCTTGCCCGTATGAATCAACGGGGCTTTGCTGTTGACCGTGAGGCTCTTGCAGCAGTTCGTCTGGAGTACGAGACAGAGCAGGCTACTCTCCGACAAGAGCTACAAGAGCAGGCCCAAGAGATTATGGGTGACTATCCCATCAACCTCAACAGCCCTGCACAGTTGTCAAGCCTAGTCTACTCGCGTGTCCCTAAAGATAAAAAGCTTTGGGCTGACGAGTACGGTGAACGTATGTCTGCACAAGACTATCGCCGTACTGTGTCTCGTTTATCTGATGTTGTATACAAAAAGAAAGCTATTCAGTGCAGTACATGCAGAGGCTCTGGCAAAACATACAAGACTAAAAAGAATGGAGAGCGATGGGCTAAGCCTACAAAGTGTCCTGCTTGTGCAGGAGAGGGCTATCTATACGAGAACAGAGATGAGATTGCAGGACTTAAGTTCATGCCGCCTCGCCCCTCTTGGGTTACAGCAGACGGGTTCAGTACAGGAAAGGATGAGCTTACAGTCCTGTCAGCTACCGCTGCATCTCTCAACGATAGCAAAGCTAAATCCTTTCTAGATAAAATGATGCGCTTGAATGCTATCAGCAGCTACCTATCTGCATTTGTCAATGGTATTGATACATTCACTAAGCCGGATGGCAAGCTACACGTACAGCTTACTCAAATCATTACGGCTACCGGACGCTTCTCTGGTCGTAACCCTAACATGCAAAACATGCCACGAGGCAACACCTTCCCCATCAAGAAAAGCTTTGTGTCCCGATGGGACAATGGCCTTGTGCTTGAAGCTGACTTTGCCCAACTAGAGTNTCGTGTTGCTGCATTCTTGTCCCAAGACGAGACGGCTATGAAAGAAATTCTTGAGGGTACGGACGTACACGCTTACACAGCTAAGGTTATCACAGAAGCTGGGCAACCTACCTCTCGACAAGAGGCTAAGGCTCACACCTTTGCACCCCTGTTTGGTGCTACAGGTTATGGTCGTACACAAGCAGAGGCAGCTTACTATCATCACTTTATTACTAAGTATGCTGGTATATCTGCATGGCACCAGAGCCTTGCCAAGTCTGCCCTTAACAGAGGCTTCATCAATACGCCATCTGGCAGGCAGTTTGCTTTTCCCAATGTCACAAGGAGACGTAACGGAAACCCGACAGATTTCACCCGCATCAAAAACTATCCCGTGCAGTCGTTTGCTACCGCAGACATTGTACCTTTCACGCTACTGTACATTGAACACCTATTGAAAGGAATGGAATCATGTATAGTTAATAGTGTTCACGACTCTCTTGTTATAGACGTACACCCTGACGAAGTAGATCAGGTCAAGTACGTTATCAAACGTGCTAACCACAACCTAGTAACACTTATCAACAAGCAATGGGACATTGACTTCAACGTACCGTTGCTACTCGAATGTAAAATCGGACCTAATTGGCTGGAAGTTAAAGATGTCGCTTGACATTCATTCCGGCTTCGAGTATATATATATCCTCAAAACATACAAAGGAACAGATAGAATGAACGCACTAGCAGAACTTGACCCAACGAACTTCGCTGAAATGGCAGCGCTTGCTGGCATGACAGAACCAACTCCTACTACAGGAGGTTACTCTACCCTCAAACGTCTTGGCCTTCAGCACAAAGCTCTTACAGCTAAGCAAGAAATCAAAGGTAAGAAGGTTAATGTAGAAGTAGTAGAGGCTGGCTCTTATCGCATCGAAGGTCCAACACGTGACGACCCTAAAGTATACGCTACGGAGGTAACATTCCGTCCTTTCATGCAACGTTTTCTTTACAAGCGTTTTGTCAAGGGTGTGGGAGGAATGCCAAACGAGTATATCAAAACCGTTATGGGTACAGATATTAAAGCGGACCTAAAAGATAACTCTGGTACTTTTAATTGTGGTAAACCTAGCGGTTATGTTGAGGATTGGAACAGTGTTCCTGAACAAACTCAAAAGATTATTAAAGCCACTAAGCGTACCCGTGTTATCTTTGGCTTGGCTACATTTAAAAATGCTATTAATGATCAGGGTGATACGGTAGATATTGCGGAGGAAGTACCTGTTGTCTGGGAGGTAGATAACCGTGATGCCTTTAAGACTATGGGTGTACCTTTTAATCAGATGATGAAGCGTAGTGTGATGCCTATGCAATACACTATGGACCTTAAGTCTGAGGCTGTTGATCTTCCTAACGGTGATCAGTTCTATTTACCTCTCCAGTCTCTCGACTTGTCCGACGCTAAAGACCTTGATGCAGATGACCAAGAGATTTTCAAAAACTTTCTTGATTGGATCAAGCAACGCAACAAATGGGTAACGGAAGATTGGGAGGCTAAGAATGTTGCTACTCTAGACGATGATCAGAAAGCTCTTGTTAACGAGTTCGTTGACGTAACTTTAGATGAAGAAATTCCTTTTTAAGGAGGTCTGAATATGAACAACTCCGCTGAACTAGCAGTGCATATGCTACTCTCTGATTTGCGTGATGGTAAAACATCTATGTCTGAGACTACCGTTGATCAGATTACACGTGATGTAAGAGAGTCCTTGCTTCGCCAGTTTGGCGGAGAAGGTCAACAGAAGTTTCGTCTTAGAGCGTCCAATGTTGGACAGGATTATTGTCAGCTATGGTTTAAAAAGAACCATCCTGAAAAAGCTACACCTTTACCCGATACCTTTTTGTTTAATATGGTACTAGGTGATTTTGTAGAGGCTGTGTTCAAAGGCTTGCTTACAGAAGCGAAGGTAGATTACGAAGATGCTGAAGAGGTTAAACTAAAGATTACAGATACTGTAACTATCAAAGGTACAACAGACTTATCTATTGATGGTGCAGTTGATGATGTCAAGTCAGCTTCGCCGTGGTCTTATAACAATAAGTTTGTGAGCTTTGATAAACTAAAAAACAGTGATCCGTTTGGTTACGTAGGTCAGCTTGCTCTTTATTCTAAAGGTTTAAACAAAAAAGTAGGAGGTTGGTGGGTAGTCAATAAGGCTAACGGTCAGTTTAAATATGTTGCTGCTGACTCTATGGACTTGGATAAAGAAATATCTAAGTTAGAAGACACAGTTACAGAACTAGAAGCTAACAAGTTTCGTCGGTGCTACGAGCCGGAAGAAGAAAAGTTTCGCGGTAAACCTACAGGGAATGTCATTCTTAATTCTGCCTGTAAGTTCTGTGACTTTAAGCACTCGTGCTGGGAAGGTTTAGATACACGACCCTCTATCCCTTCACAGGCAAGATTTCCGGCAGAAGTAGATTATATATACATCAAAGAGGAGGACACAGATGCCTGAACAAAAGTCTATTATAGATGAGCAACCTATAGAATACGCTAAAGAATACGTTGAGAAAATTAATAAGGATTTAGAAGATTTGTCAGAGTTTTATAACAACCTTAAGGATAAGCAGATTTCTTATCAGAAAATAATTAACACATCTCTACGAGAGCAGTTGCGAAACTTGTTGATGACTAGCTATGAAATAGAAAAAAAGTTAGATGATATTCAGTTTATGAAAACTTCTATTCCGTCTTGGCGTTTTTAATATGGCAGGTTCCCGTAAGTTAGAAGCTCGTCGTAAAGGGTTCAGGTCAGTAATTGAACTTGAAATATCAGAAGACTTATTAGCTTACGGGAAACCTTTCTCCTATGAAAAAAATAAAATAGAGTGGGAGGACTTAGCCTACAGATCGTACACACCTGACTTTATTACCCATAACAATATTGTCATAGAAGCAAAGGGTAGGTTTATGGCGGCAGATAGGCGTAAACATTTAGCCATTAAAAAACAATACCCTAATCTTGACATTAGATTTATCTTTGAAAACAGTAATAAAAAACTTTACAAAGGTGCCAAGAGTACGTATGCTCAGTGGTGTTGGAAAAATGACTTCCGGTTTTACGATAAGAAAATACCTAAAGACTGGCTACAAGAAAAGTCTAACCCTAAAATCCCAAAACGTATACCCTTTATAGGAAAGAAAAGATGAACACTTTACAGGACGCACTGAACGAAGAACACTTTTACATTTGCCTTAAACCAGAAAAGGTAAATGGTAAATGGCTAGGAGGAATAGAAATTACAGCGCTTGTTTCTGACAATCATGGGCTAGAGCCTTCGGAGCTAGAAGAAGTTCTGCACGTTCTTCATATGATCTGTGCTTCTGTACCCTTATATGAAACAGATAAGGATGTTAGAGACAAAGCCTATAAGCTAGTAGAAAAAGCGTTTGAAGAAACGGAACCTGACGCAGAGTATTTGTTTGGGGATGCTTACGAAGAGGAAGAATCGGATACCTCTCCTCAACTAACGTACAAAGGCAATGTAGTCAAAGTAGATTTTGGAGTTAAAAACTGATGAGCAATACACTACCTACAGACTATCAGAATTTTATTGCGCTTAGCCGCTATGCACGGTGGAAGGAGGAAGAAGGACGCCGTGAAGATTGGCAAGAGACAGTCAGCCGTTACTTTAACTATGTGGGTAATTATATCTCTGATACGTGCGGCTACAAAAAAGCTAAACAAATCCTGTCTGAGGTAGAGGACTCCGTTCTAAACTTAGGCGTCATGCCTTCTATGCGAGCTATGATGACTGCTGGCCCAGCTTTGGATCGTTGTCACGTAGGCAGCTACAACTGTAGTTACATTCCAGTAGACAGCCCCCGCTCATTTGATGAGGCTATGTACATTCTAATGTGTGGTACAGGTGTAGGCTTCAGCGTTGAGCGTGAGAGCGTAGACAAGCTACCTGTAGTCAATGAAGACTTTCATAGCAGCAACACAGTCATTGTCGTTGACGACAGTAAGGCTGGTTGGTGTAAGGCGCTACGTGAACTTATTGCGTGTCTGTATGCAGGACAGGTTCCTAAGTGGGACGTAAGCAAAGTCCGTCCAGCAGGTGCCAGACTTATGACGTTTGGTGGCAGGGCATCTGGTCCTGAACCTCTTGAAGACTTATTCAATTTCTGCATTGAAAAGTTTAAGGGTGCAGCAGGACGCAGGCTATTCTCCGTTGAAGCGCATGACATTATGTGTAAGATTGGAGAGATTGTAGTTGTAGGTGGTGTACGTAGAAGCGCACTGATCTCTTTGTCTAATCTCGGTGACGCATCTATGCGTAAGGCTAAGTCAGGTGAGTGGTGGAACAATGAGGCCCAACGTGCGTTGGCTAACAACTCTGTGTCTTACAAGACAAAGCCTACGATGGAAGTATTCTTCTCTGAGTGGCACTCACTNTANGAGAGNAAGTCAGGTGAGNGGGGCATCTTCAACAGACAGGCNGCACACAANCAGGCTGCTAAGAATGGNCGCAGAAAGCTAGAGACTAAAAACAATAANCCTATTGAGTGGGGTACTAACCCCTGCTCAGAAATTATTCTGCGACCATATCAATTCTGTAACCTTTCTGAAGTAGTTGTTCGTGCTACAGATACACTAGAGACACT
>NZQM01000239.1 GCA_002695905.1 Parvibaculum sp. | reverse complement strand
GATAAAAGATGAGTTCGACGAAACTACTCGCTCTGATGGCCTTATAGCTCAAGAGGTGCAGGCGGTTTGTGACTCATTAGGAGTTCAATTCAACGGCATCAATGAAACCAGTCAGGGCAAGTTAGGGTTGCAGTACGGCTTGCTAGTTTCACCCTTGATTGCAGCCGTGCAAGAGCTTTCGTCTCGAAATGAGAGCCTAGCAGCTAGAATTGCCACGCTTGAGGAGGCAAGCTGATATGGAAGATGCACTGATTCAGAGTGGCGGCACCGCCGGACTAATCGGTGCAATCTATGCGCTCATTCAAGCAGTCAAACAACACAAAGCAAAAAGCAATGGCGGCACGACGTACGACCGCCTGCGCTTATGCGAACATAAACTTCAAGAATTGACTGAAGACGTGTCGGAGATGCGCGATAAGCTTCAAGTCTTACACAGAGACGTGTGTGAATTTAGGGAACAGGTCCGCGTGTACATCGCTCGCAGCGAGGCCAGAGATGAAGTTCGAAGGGAAATGAAAAAATGAAGCCTGGGTTGAAATCGACAGAATTATGGTTCTCCATCATATCATTTTGCGTTGGTGCAATACTTTCTGCAATCGGAGCAGAAGGCGGTATCGGTCAAATCGTGGGCGGAATCTGCATGGCTCTCGCCCCTACGTCCTATGTTGCTGGCAGATCTGCTGTCAAATCGAAAGAGGCTATCGGACAAGCCCAGGTCGCTGCGGCCCGAGAAATCGCAAAAAAGGGCTAAGCGGTGCTCTGGCGCAAGGCTTCGCTAAAGCGTCGGCTCTACCGCAAGATTCGGTTAATCTCATGCTTGGCGCTCTTGTCGATCCTGCTGGCACCAGGGGTGTCGCTAATTTGGACGTCAATATTAGTCGAGACGTTCTTGCATTCGCATCCGGTGAATTCGCCAGCGCAAACGACTGGCAAGCGATGGCCGGTTTGAAGATGAGGTTCTAGTTGAGTTTTCTAGTTGCTAATCTACCACTTGAACCTGTCTTTGTTCGCAATGAATTCCTCTACAACCATAAAAAAGGTGAAGGTGAATTTACAAAGGGCTATTGGGTGAGCGTTAAGGCCCAGAAGCATCGAGCATTGTTATTTGAAACGCTGCTTGAGAACGGTGCTCTATACGACAAGCTCCCCATTGAAGCTTTTGTTCACGATGTCGCAAGCGACCTTAAGTTTAAGCAGTCAGACCTCGCTCTCTGGGACATGGATGCGTGGCACATAACCACGATTGTCAAAGATGCTTTGCGTCACCTCGATGCCAAGGTACGGGTCGGTGATGAACTGGTGAGCGGCACCTACGTATGCACGATAGACCAAGTTGATGCTGACGGTTCGCTTATGCCGACCTGCGCTTCGATACCAAAAGAGCATAAAAGCCAAAACGTCTTAGCTCTCGACAACGGCCAGTTCTGCTCAATGCCTAACAACCGCATACTCTGGACCGAGCCAAGCCTGACTAAGGTTGTTGGCCCACCGGACTACGAAGCGTGTGAAGAGATTTACTTTAGCAACACAGCTTTAAACTACTGCCACACTGACGCGTGGTTCTATGAGGGAAGTGATTGATGCTGCCACCAACTCTGCAACACATGAAATCCAAAGGCTACACGGTTTTTGAGCGCGGTGATTTTAATCTCAACATCGTAGGGGTACGCAAAAGAAATGGCCAACCGGGGAAATGGGATGATTCTATATCCGTGTTTTATCGCAGGGGTGCTCTTTGGTGTAGCCATCACTTTGAATCTACTGTGGACCCTGGATTACATTGGCTCCATAAACGTCAGCTTAACGTCAAAGGGACAGCAGTCCTTTACCCAGGGCAATACCGGGGTGCCTTCGAGAAAGGCCTTCACAGGGGCAAATACGAGGCCCTGGTGCAGGCCAAACCCGTAAAGGTATGGAGAGATGCGAACAGGGACCAGCATATGGACACCTGGGGCGAGCCTAGCGAGTCAGGAATGTTTGGGATCAACATCCACCGAGCCCACCCGAAGAAGGTGCTAGACGAAATTGGACCGTACTCGGCAGGTTGCCAAGTCATTCGTCGCAACAACGACTTCCGCTATTTTATGGGCCTGATTGACCGCTCTATACAGATGACGGGATACGACAGGTTTACCTACACGTTGCTCGACCAGTGGCAGTTCTAGCTACCAAAGATTAAGACTTCCATGACTGCATGACCACCGATAGCTTGGAACTGAAGCTCCTGGCGCCACGTACTGCTGGCGATATCTGCTGACCGAATAAGTATGTTGCCTGGAATATTTAACATTCCCCCGGCATTTACTTTTTGCCGATTACCGACTGCGTGCTCAAACGTAATGGTCGTGTCGCCAGTATCGTCGGCTAGTGTGTTGTTAACTGTAATGGTGTTATTATCAACCTTAGTAACGACAGTATGCGAGCCTCTGTTTGTGCTGTCTTCTGCGTTAGTCGTGTAGAGTAGCTCACCAATCTGCACGTTAGCAAAAGCACCACCACTGCTTGCATCGACTATCTTCTTTGAGGAAGCGGTCATGTTAAAACCACTGCCACCGGGGTTAGCAATGTCGTAAATTTTTGACACCCAGAAAACGATAACAGGGACTGCTGCATCGGTATTCTTGATAACGATATTGCTGACGTCAGCCAACATCTCCGGTGTGATTGTTAAAACACTTGTGTTGTCGGCGCCAACGGCACCTGAGGCTACAATGCGACCATTAACAAATGTGACTGGTGTAAACGTAGTTGTCGCGTCAAACTTTGCTTGAGGGTTTGAGTAGTCAGCGTTTGCTGAGTAGTAACCTTTAATTTCGATTTTACCGTAGTCAGGCATATCTTAAGTCCATCCCATTTCGTTTATAAATTGCATAGCTTCCTCTGCCCCGTAGCATACACGACATTCATAGCCTGCAAGGTTCAATTTTTCGAGCCACTCTTTTTGCTCTGGCGAAACTTTGGATGGCGCTGGCCTTGCTCTCTTTAGCTCAATGACCACGCCTTTCTTGTGTGGTGCATTCGGCGGCGTATCGTAGATAACAAGATCTGGGAAACCTTTGACTGCGCCCATGCGTTTCATTCGGGCCGACGCAATCAAACCACGAGCACCGCCCATCGGCGCATGCATAAACAGCAAGTTAAGTCTTTTCAATTTTGTGACTAACGTACACTGTTCGGACTCCTCGCTTGCCCATTTTGATTTCTTTCGTTTCGACTTGGCCTTGGAACGCACCGGCTTCGACACTCGCTCGCCGTGATTTACGATGGCGTTCATTATCCGCTGTGAGCGTTCGTCCATGCCAAAATCTTACTCGATTGCTGGGTTGTTTGGTATCGCTATTTTTCTTTAGATCTTCCATTTTGATACTCGATAAAATGCCCCAGCCCTATGTGTTTTTTTTGATTTTAAAGTTGTTTGAGGTCTCTGAAATCATGACACGTCGTTGCGGGCTGGGGCTAAATTTTAAGCTGCTAGTTTAGTAGCGGCATCTTGCTGTGTTGAAAGGCCTAGGTGCCAACGACAATAGTTGACCGCAAGCCTTCCGTTTATCTCAGGCGTCTCTTCAAACGCCACTTGATTCTTCTCGGAGACAATAAGAGTTGGATGCTTATCGCCTGTACGGCTCATTAGCTCGTTAAGCGTATCAACCATAGCCTGAGTAACCAGAGTCTCTTTATTGTGCGTGCAGGTTCGTGCGTTGTGCCCACGTTGACCACAAATGCTGCATCGTCTGTTTGAAATAGCCATAATACTTGCTTCCTTAAATTTGTAACCCGTGGGTTATTAATACATTGAAATTGAACGTGTGGTTTCATCCTGCCAACCAATGACAGCACCCGACTCACTAAAGTGATGTTCAAATAGATTTACCTTGTCGCCCAAATAAGCAAAGACAGTTCCGTGTGCTGGACTGTCAGTCTTATTGTGCGGTCCATAAAACTTTATTCTGCCCTTCACAAAGCAGAGACTGTAGTGCCACAACTCGTGAAACCAGGCAGTATCAGTAGCGTTGTTTACACAGATGATAATCTGCTCTGCATTACCGCTTTCGTATTCGCTGATAGCCTTCTCAATCCAGGCCTGTATGACCTTACGACCATAGGGAGGGTTGAGGTACACGTTGCCTAGCCACGGTTCACGTAGACCGTCTCGTCCCTCTGATGTCGAATAGTACGACGTGGCGCCGACAACCTCGTTAGCCTGAGCACAGGAAGCAGGGTCTAAATCAATAGTGCCCATCACTTCTTTTGCCAGCGCTACATATTTAACTGGTGTGTACCAGTCGGCGGGTCCGTCCATTCCAATAGTTGGCTTGCGTCTATCTACAACAGACTGCACGTCTGCCTCAGTCGGCTTACCATCAGTCTCGTTCAAAGCTTGTTGCCAAGCTTCTGCACGCTCATCAATGTGGAGTTTTTGGAGTGGCCGCACTTGTCTCTCTTTCTTCGGTAGGGTTTCGATGCCAGGATTTTCATCAAGCACAGCGACTGTTTCCGCTGCTTTCATTAAACGGTAAGCGTGCTGCTTGGTCCATTGCCAACGGTGCTGGCAATATTCCTCAAAGGTTTCAAACTTGGTGCGGTAGAGCTTGCCATCATTAACGATTTGAAGTGCTCGTCCGACATCTACGAAAGTTTGAAAGCCTTCCTCAATTATCTCTTCGCATTTACTAAGCCTGTTGCATTCAACTACAGTTAGTTCATTCATATTCTTATTCCATTATTATAGGACGTTGAGCTTTCCGGTTATCGGCTCCCACGAGTCGCAACCTTCAACCTGTCCGTCATGATTCAATTCAACGCCGTGTTTGCGGCAGTGCCAATCAGGCTCTTCCTCAAAGTCAGGCTTCATAAATCGACACGTTCTGCAGTTCACTGCATAGGGCTCACCACGGTGGCAAACTGCCTTATGCGAGCAGAAGCTTTTGCAGATAAAGAACGCTTCGTTCTGTGCTACCTTGGGAGGGGGCACGTCCCAGCGTTCTAATATTCGTTTTCCAATATCGACAGCGTCAACAGCGACCTCTGAGTCTAGCTCAAATATCTCAACATAAAGTTCTTGGGTGTCGCAGTTCACGGCCATGAATACGCAATGTCTTAAGCCGCCTGAATGGTGCATGTACAGATGACATTGCGTCCAGTATTTATAGTTAGCTTTTTCTAGGCCGTGCTTCTGAAGCTGCTTAAACGTGCTCGGACCCATCGACTTGCATTCCCATAGCGCCCAAGTGTCTTCTGGTAGCTCAGGCATGCCACGAATTGCACCATCGATTGACCCAGAGAGAAACTTAACGCCAGGGACACTAAAGCGTATCTGCTTTCCGGTGGCGGCGTCAGTGTCTACAACCTCAATACCAGCGTAACGCATGTACTGCTTAAGGCGCTCTTCATCTGTATGACCCCGGTCAAACTTACGAAGAAGTTTAGCAGGATGTTGATAGGTTGAAGCCCAGTGCCAATCTAACCAAAGCTGCATCATGCACTCTGATCCAAGGGCAGAGAAGCCGCCGTGACCACGCCAGTTTGACTCCGGTGGATGCTGTGTTTGCATCGCATCGTTCATCCACTTTTCAGTGGTGTCGGTCTCATCTAGCAAAGGGTTCATTCTTCGTCATCCTTTGGCATGGGGTCGTGCTCACAGAGGCCCCACATAGAGCAGCCAAGATCTGATGGTGTTTTAGCAGCGAACAGAAACTCGTTTTGTTTGCCACCCCACGATGTCTTGCTCCATTTGGCAACCTCATCGATGGGCCACATCGAGCCGTCACCCTCACGTGACTGAAAGAAGGTAGGTGGCGTGTAGCCCAAGCTCTCGAACGTCTCGCCTTTTTTTGCGTAACGCTCCTTAGCTTTCTCAGCTACCTTTTGTTCCATGGTCCTAATCTGAACAATGCGGTCAGGGTCGAACTCAGCCACCGCTCGTATCTCAGACTTACGAGACATGATGCATGGATGACAACCAACCCGAGACGCTGGCAATTCTGGCCGGTAGTAGAGGGAACACGGTTTGATGTTATACCGTGTGTGAATCTCCACAACCTCAGGTAAAATCCAATTGATAAGTGGGNGCCAAGTGTCGCAGTCCATTGGGCCGCCGCCTTCCCACTCTTCCATCTGGCTTCGACGAAACGATTCTTCTGCGCGTATTCCAACAGCGTTTACGCAGTCCGGCGCCACCTCTTTGATGTAGTCTCGAATTGGGAATACCTTCAGTTCCTGTGTGCAGAATCTTATTTTGCGACTAGGGAACATTCCTCTTTTTTCAACAAGCTCTGTCATGCCGCCAGGATATTTCTTGCTGACTACGCGTTTAAACTTGTCGCCAAGCAATGGCTCTACGACTTCCTCAAGATACTTATACAGCACAGGATGCTCCCATCCCGTGTCGGCAAAGACGTAATGTACTTCGTTGGTTTCTTCGAGCTTCTTCTCGTACTTGATCCAAAGCGCCATTGCGACTGAGTCTTTCCCCCCGGAAACACTGCAGACGATAGGACGCCGTGAGTCTCTGATTTCCCCAAGCCAGAGGCTTTCTTTCGGCATAAAGATTCGTCATTCTTGCTTCCTTATTAAATTTATATTTGCCAGAACGTGCCCCACACCTGGGAGTAAACATTGCAGGAGAAACGATTAGGTGTGAGGCACTAGCCCCTGGCAGGGCTTATTCTATTTCAATCAGCGACCCGGTGGTTGCCATGTCAACGGGGTCTGCTGACCGTTATTAGGATTCATATTAGTATTCACAGCTTGTTGCGGCTGTGGCGCCGCTGCCTGCTGTGGTGGCATTGATTGTGGTAGTGGTGCGATAGGTGCAGTCGAGACCTGCTCNAAGCTTCCAATCTCGTACTTGTCGTTGCCGTCAAATTGCTTCACATAGACATCGAGCAAGATTGGTTTATCAAGAATCGCGTTAGCGTTAGTCCATCCCTGTGGCATCTTTAACGCGTAGCAGAGAGCACTCAGTTTCTGTTGCGCAATNTCATTGCTGCTCGTGGAGGATTTGTGGTTTGTGTTAAGACGAGACCACATTGATTTCCCAGTGTAATCGCCCTCCGTAACTTCAAAACGAAAACTGGTTATGTCGCAGGTATCACCCGATGAACGTTTTGTTTCAATCTCTTTGATAACTACGACGTAACGTCCTGCGGGTGGCTTACCCATCATTGGTTTTGCTTCGCCTTGCGGCTGAAATGACATCATTGTTGAATTGCTCCAGACATAATTTTAGTGATGATGTTGGTTAAATCAGGTGCCTCAAAGAAGTCTAAGGTACCTGAACGGTCTCCGGCTTGGTGCTCTTCGCACGAGTTGCATTGGATGACGCGTTGGGCTTTGCCGTCAGCACCTTCCACCATTCGCATGACTAGAATTTCATCCATCCAGAAAAATAAGTTTTGTTCGAGCAAGCTGCCTGGGAATAAAGGCGTCCAGACACCAGCTTTGTTTCGTTGATACTTGCACAAGAAGATAATGTGCTGTGATAGTCGCGCCATCTCTTTTAGCCACTTGGTGAGATCATCAGCCATCTGGCCGTACGCAGCCATCTTATTAGAGTTGGACCCCAGTGTTTCGGATAGCCGAACTTCTGCCAGCTCACTGATGCTATCGACAGCAATGCAGTCAAACTGATGCCACTCAGGGTCACCTTTTAACTTAACTAAAAGTTCCTCAGCGTCAGCCCACGTTCTAATTTGAACAGCAGGAAGATCTACGTTCTGATTACAAAGCTGGCCATCTTCAATATCAACAACGAGGGCACGGCCCGGTAAGGTGCGCAACGAAAACGACTTGCCTACTTTAGGTGGTCCACTAAGGACGATACTGGTGCCACGGTTCGAGCACAGCTTTGACGTGGTTGTAATCGATAGACTCATTAATTGTCTTCCTCCACCTTAAGGCCAACACTTCCTGGCCGCTCTTCGATAGCTCGGCAGCAATACGAATGCAGTTTTGGTTCAATCTCTGCGAGTTTCCGAAGCATAGGGATGTCCAGTTTCAGCACAGTCTCTTCTTTAAACGGATTTAAATTAGCTGGTATGTGCTCTTTAATTTCTGCGTACTCGGTAGGCATCACCTTGCGGTTCATGCGAGTGGTGGTCGTGACTTTAAAACGACCGAGATTATTTGCGAGGCTTCCTTCACCCTTCGTGTAAACATTAGGGTGCTCTAGTATTTGCATGCGGATGGCATCACGGTCCTGCTTCATGCGATTTATTTCATTGGTGTGTGAGATCTCTGCAAGGAGCAGAGTATCGAGGTCACGATAATCTTCTTTATTTTTCATCTTCTTTTTTCTTCTTCGGATAAGCGTAAAGCTCTAGTTTATTAAGATTTATTGCATAGGTTTTCGAATTACGACGCCAGACCACTTTACCCAGGGTCGTGTCGTTATCCTTATTGATGTAGTCAATCGCCCGAACTTCGGACAGTTGATATTGATATGAGTTTTCGCCGCAGTTTGTTTCGAGAATTAACTTGTTTTGAAACACTCTAGATACCGATGGTGTGCCACCAAATTTAGAACAGAGCTGGCGAAATATTTTAGGTGTGAGGTAAACTAGGTCATCATGTGAGAAGCCTGCAAAGTTGCGGTAGTTGCCACGCGGTTCTGCCGCCAACTTGTTACCTTCTTTTGTAAGTTCAATTAGCCTGTCACCACGAATTGAATCAATAAACTGTACGAT
>NZQM01000238.1 GCA_002695905.1 Parvibaculum sp. | reverse complement strand
AAGAAGATTTGTTAAGAGTTGCTTTCGAAAAAATAATAGATAATCAAACAGGACGAGTGAGTCCCGCAAAGTTAGCTAATTTTAAAAAAGAATATAGAAACGTTTTTTATGATGAGCAAGGAGTGGCTAGATTTCCGGATTTAGTTAATGACTTAGCAACCGCCACACAAGCCCAACGATTACTAGATACCCGTGTTGAGAAAGTAGGGTATCCGGCCTCTCCTTTAAAAATATTAAAAGTAGGCGGTAAAGATTATGTAGTAGGATCTTTTCCAAAAAACAGTATTTTAGAAAAAAAATTAAAGAACAAAATAAGTTTTTATGAAGCGCTTAATGATGCTAAACCTAATAAAGAAAATTCGTATATTGCAAACAAATTTGTTTCGGCTTTTTTACCGGACCCGAATAGTCGTTTAAACGCCGACCAAAATGTTACGGAAAATTTTAAAGGATTAATAAACTCAACAAAAAAAATGAATGCTACATACCCCGGAGCTTCCGACGGTTTACTAGACATTATTTTAGAAAGAGCGTATCAATTCGGAAAAAAAGTAGATTCTTCCGGAAACAATGTATTAGACATCAGTGCAATAAAAAATTATTTGTTTTCCCCGTTGGATGGAGGAAAAGGACTTTCTCCTGTTGCAATAATGCAAAAAGAAGGTTTAATTGATACCGGGTTTTTTTATAGATTAGACCGAATACTTAATGATGGAACTAGGTTTCAAGCGCAGTTAGCTAGAGCGAAAAAAGGAAGTGAAGGCGAACCGTTGCCAATGCCTCTTGTTGAAAAAGGATTGTTCAGAATACTTTCCTTGAGAGTAGGTAAAGCCGTCGAAAAAAATATTCCAGGTACAGGCCAAGGTTTAGCTGAACCGGGAATTTTTGCTAATTTAACTGGAATTGAACAAAAATTTGTAGAAGTTCCCAATGTTTTATCAGGAGATTTATTATTTCAAGTAGTAAAAGACCCTAAATTCTTTAAAGAGGTAATGTCCAAAACGCTTAATCAACCTCGTTTAAAAATAATGCAAGTAAATCGAATAAATAATTATTTAATTAATTCTGGTTTATTGGGAGTTAGATCTGATCCAGTTGAAGAAATGCCCGAAAAAGAGTCAAAACAAGGTACTCCAGAAATAGAAGTTCCGGATTACTTTAGCGCCTCTCTCGAAAGATCACCTGTCGCT
Source organism: Parvibaculum sp. (assembly GCA_002695905.1). GTDB lineage: Bacteria > Pseudomonadota > Alphaproteobacteria > Parvibaculales > Parvibaculaceae > Mf105b01. The sequence continues at coordinate 9,924 of NZQM01000238.1, read as the reverse complement.
CCCACCGACAGTGCAAGCGCCCCTGAACCGCGTCCATTTGTAGTCGCACAACTGCCCGTGGCCCAACAGCCACCGGCACAAACGACCGCGGACAGTTCAGGGGTAGCTAGTTCTCCCCAAATGAGAGCAAGGTACAAAAGAGATTACCCTAATGACATAGTGTCTTCCCTTATTCCAGATGCGCCCGGTCAAGGCATAGAAAGCTTGCTAGGCTAATGGCAATCCCTCGTTTTAATTTTAGTTCGGGATCAAGTGAATTATATAATCCTAACCAGATACTGGTGCCCACTACATTAACGTCAGCGGATAAGACTCAACTATTGGATTACGATAAAAAGATAGCTGATTATAAAGCTCAAGTTGACGCTTATAACAAGGCTGTTGAAGATCATAATAAAAGCGGCCAAGGCACTTTTAGTCAGAAAGAACCTACTGATCCGGGGATCACGCAAAAAGAAATCGATACCTTTGGCACAGAATCCGCGGCCCGTGCACAGCAGTTACAGACGGCACGGCAGAATGCTTTGAACATCCTTCAGAACCCTGAAGGTTTTTCTAGTTATTACGGCATTGGTTCGCTTGGTTTCGAAGAAGGCGGTGAGGTACCGGTCAATTTTGTAGGCACCGGAGAATTTCCGGAAACCGATCCTTCGGTAGGATATCGAACAGGTCCTGTTTCACAGGACAAAGACTTACCTTTGGCCGCTGAATTACTCGTAGACTTTACTCCGGTAGTGGGAGACGTTAAAGCAGGGATTGAAGCTGCTGATTACTTTAATAAAGGGGAATACGGTAACGCGGCTTTATCAATGGTAGGGGTACTACCTTTTGTACCTCCTTTGGTAGGCATGGCAAAGAAAGTTAAAGGTTTAACGGTAGATTCTTTAAAAAGAAAACCAACTTTACAAGCCCCAGAAAATTCAGATACTTTTAAAAAGTTAGGAATCGTTGACGAAGGTCAATCTTGGCGTGAGACAAACAAAGTTAATAATAAACCAACCTCAGAACAAAAATCGGGTTTAAAAGAACAAGCCTTGAAGTTAGAGTCGGGGGACATATCTCTCAAAGATTTTAGAAATTATGTGGATGCAAACATTCCATATTACTTTCATAGTTCCGTTCCGATTATTCGTTCTCCCGAAGAAATTGCATCTGCTTTAGGTAAAAAAAGTACGGAAACTAAAGTATCTGGAGGGATGAAAAAGACAGGGATAATTGGTTTTAATCGAGCCATACCTGATGGAACAGTAGTAGACTCTCGTTTTGACGTACCTGCTTATCAAGACTATGATGTTTATACCGCCACCGTACATAAGGCGGGAGGCGATGTAATTGGATACGGTCAAAGCGCCGTGTTAAAAAACGTAGAGTTTACAAGAAAAAAAGGATTTGAAAAAGCTTCTTTAAAACAAGCTAAAGGCGATCCTAAGTCTCCTTTTATTCGAATGAAAGGAGAATGGAAAAATCACTCTCCAGAGGAGTTAAGAACATTAGCTGTTGAAGTTTTAGAACAAAACAAAAACCTTCCTTTAAAGCAACAAGAATGGGTACAGGTAGGCGTTAACCCCGCTAAAGGAGCAAGTTGGGTAGCTTTAGAAAAAACAGCCGATGGTGTAAAAAGTGTACCTATTACAGGGGCTGATGAAGTAATACAAATAGGTAAATTAGTTTTAGCTCGAAAGCCTAAGTTACAATCGTGGGATAATTATTACAAAACCGCTTCTTTCGAAGACGGCGGCGCGGTAGGCGAGGGGATTGGTTCTCTTATGCAAGATAATCGACAAAAAGCACACAAAAGGGAAACTTCTTTTAATATAGAGGGTGTTGCGGATGCGGAGCGATATAACTATAGAGAAGAATTAGAACAACTCAACCCTTCTTTTATGGTAGGACGTTATAATATACGTCCTAACATTTCGGGTTCGTACCAGAGGTCCTCTGTAGACATACCCGAAAATGTAGATGGTAAAACTGTATTTATAAACAAAAAATATAAGAGCGGCGGCGGTAATTTAGGTTTTAATGTAACTACACCAAACCAACATAATTTTGGTGCCGGAGCCTCGGGCAATTATTTTACGGGGAGCATGGAGTTCCCTGAAGAAATACAGGCGTTTGGTGCTCCCGCCAAAATAAATTACGGCGAAGGATTAACCCCGCAAAACTATTATGCGTATTACAACACCCCAGAAGGATTAAGTATTTCTGGTAATTACCAAGAAGGAAACCCTGAACAAGAACGACAGTATAGAGTAATGTTGTCCAAACAAATTAAACTCAAAAACATAGAAGATTTAACCAACCGCATCGCACGTTTGTTTAAAGGAAGATAACCCCTAAAACGCCTGCCACAAAGATTAGAAGACCTACATAAAACGTAGGGTTTTTTTCCTCTTTAAAATCATCCGAATTTAAATTACGACCATAAATGTCTTTGGATGAACGGTTAAATTTTAAATTCCAGTTGCTGTTGTCTTTCATAACGTCTCCTTAAAGTAACCAATCACGGGCTTGTTCGCCCAAAACTTGACCAGCAATATCAATTTTGCTTTTNAGCGCAATTAATATCTTCTCGTCGATAGTGTTTGGTGACACCAAATCAATGTANGTCACNTTGTTTGTCTGACCAATACGATGNGCTCGNTCCTCGGACTGTAACCGGATCTCCAAATCGTAGCTGTTGCTGTAATAGATAACCGTGTTAGCCGCCGTCAAAGTAATACCGTAGCCNCCNGTNCGAGGCTGACCGACAAAGAAACGNAACGGGTTNTCAGGGTCTTGAAACTCTTCAACAATGGTTTGTCGTTCGTCCTGCGGTGTCTCTCCGTAGTAGCAAGCCACTGATTCTTCACCATATTTTTCGGCTAACGTATCGCGGATCTTTTTTATGTCGTGTGTGTAAGAAGCCCAGATAATGACCTTGCCTTGAGTCTCATCTAAGATGTTTAACAACTCATCCATACGGTTGTTAGCCAGACTCTGGATCTCGCCCTCATCGGGTTGCAAAAAGCCACAGCATATCTGTTGAAGACGCATGATCTGCGTCAGCACACTAGCGGTTGTAGCTAACTCCCCATCTTCTAGTTTAGCCAAGGCTAACTTCTTCATCTGCTTGTACAGCCGAGCTTGCTCCGCGGACAACGGCACATCGCGTCGGATATACAGTTTGTCGGGCAAGTCTAAACAGTCCTCTTTAAGTATACGATTACTAAACTTATCAAGCTTGCCGTTAAGCTCGTCTAGCTTACGGTACCCAACGATCTGGTTAAAACTACGGTGACCCATAGCACGTTGTTGCACGTTGGCGTAACGGCCTTGAAAAGCATAGTAGCTGTTAAATCCTAAACACTTAGGGTTCAAGAACTCGCACTGACTGAACAAATCCATAGGACTTTTGGTAACAGGCGATCCTGTTAGGATTCGTCGGTACTTACTAAGGTCTTGTAACTTAATGATATTTTTTGTTCTAGCCGCTTTTCGATTCTTAATCGTGGTGCTCTCATCAACAATTACCATATTTTCTGGATTCTTTTTCAAGAACACTTTAGCGATTTGAACACCTTTACTTGTACTAAACGCTTCCACGTTCATGACAAATATTTTCATGCCGTCAAACGGGTCTAGCACAAAGGGTTCTAACTCGTCATGAAACTTCTGTGTGATATTAGGTTGCCAACGAACAATGTTTCGAGGTATTCTTTCAGGCAGATGCACGGGGATTTCTTTTCGGACCCAATTATCAAAGACACCTTTAGGTGCGATAACTAATACTGCGTTGAGTTTGTTTTCTTCGTATAATATAGCCATCGTATCGATAGCCACTTTGGTTTTTCCGGTACCCATCTCCATAAACAAAGCATAGTGCTTCGCGTCCCACGAATCACGGATCACGTCTTGTTGGTGATCAAACGGTTTAGTTTCAAATTCGTAGTTCTTCATTTTTTTCCTTTTGGCTATTGACATGTGTACGATATAGTATAATATACGTCTTTGTCAAGGCCCGATATGGTCTTTAACAACGAAAGGAGAAACGATGGACTTGACTAAATTAATGGAAGAGGACCTCAGCCCAAGCAATAACGGGCTAGACAACCTCAACCAAGGTGGTTTGGAATCTGTATCAAAGGTAGCAAGAAATATTCGAGACAAAGAAGAATTGATTTCTGAGCTTGAAGAAAAGTTATCCGCAGAAAAGAAAGCTTTGCTTAAACTAACCGATGAGGATTTACCGGGGATGTTTATTGAGCTTGGACTCAACAAACTGGAGTTAGATGATGGGTCAACTGTTGAAGTCAAACAGACCTATGGCGCTTCTATAAAAGTTGATAATCGTCCGGCTGCTTATGACTGGCTTCGGGAGCATGACTACGATGACATTATTAAGAACACAGTAGCTTGTAATTTCGGTCGTGGTGAAGATGAAGTAGCTAAACAATTTGCAGAGTTTGCTTCGACACAAGGTTTTGATGCTCAGACAAAAACAGAGGTACATCCACAAACGCTTCGAGCTTTTGTCAAAGAACGTGTTGAAGCAGGCGATGAGTTTCCGATGGAGTTGTTTGGTGCTTGGGTAGGACAACGTGCAACTATTAAACGCAAAAAGGGGAATAACTAATGGCAACGAAGAATGAAGTAGCAAAGAAGAAAGAACAAGGCATTACTATTTTTGATCCCTCAATCTTTGAGGAGGATGCCGGTAAGGGTTTGGAAAATGTGGGGCAGGAAGATCTGGCTCTACCTTTTGTCAAGGTCTTGTCGGGTAACGATCCCGTGCTTGATGAGAACGAAGATGCTCGTAAAGGTGATATTTACAACACCGTGACGGGTAAAGTGTACAAAGGGAAAACCGGTATTCGAGTGGTCCCGTGCGCTTATCAACGTCGTTTTATACAGTGGACTCCTCGTGGTTCAGGCAGTGGCGCACCTAGTGCAATTTACACACCACAAGAACAACGTCCTAAGACCGAACGGTCTGCTGACGACAACAAAGACTATGTGGTCGGCGGCAACGGTGAGTACATCGAAGAGACGCACCAACACTTTGTGTTGATCTTGAATGAGGACGGAAGTATCGAAACGGCATTGATTGCAATGAAGTCTACTCAATTAAAGAAGTCCAGAAAGTGGAATTCAATTATGGCGAGTCGCGTCATGCAAGGCCAGAACGGGACCTTTACTCCGCCACGATATAGCCACATTTACCACTTGAAGACTATTCAAGAAGAAAACTCTAAGGGGTCTTGGCACGGTTGGGAGATGTCTTTGGAGTCTCCGATTGAAGATGCGGCACTCTACGGTCAAGCGAAGAAGTTTTCGCAAGACATCATGCAAGGTGACGTAGTTGTTAAACACGACAATGGAGAAGGTGAAACTAACGGCGATTCGATACCGTTTTAATCATCTGGGGCGGGGCAACCCGCCCTCCAATCGTGGGAGATTGTATGTCAGTAGAAAAGTTTGCCGCTATATTTGAGGGGCTGAAATCCGCTCATGGTTATTTTCAAATAGAAAAACAAAAAGCTAATGGTAAGCAGTCCGGTCGGGCCGGAGTAATACATAAAGAACCAACCGTAGATTTATTTAAAGAACACCTTGCGGGTAAGGGTAGGGGTCTGGGTATAATACCTATAAATGAGAATGATTCCTGCAAATGGGGTTGCATTGATATCGATCAGTACCCGCTTGATCACGAGGCGCTTATTAAGAAAATACGCGATCTCAACCTCCCTTTGGTCATCTGCCGATCAAAGTCGGGAGGAGCGCATTTATTTTTATTTAGTAATGAATGGGTATCAGCTAAAGACATGCAGAAAGCCCTCAAAAATATGTCTGCGGGTTTGGGCTACGGTGAGAGCGAGATTTTTCCCAAACAAATCAAATTACATTTAGATCGTGGGGACGTTGGTAACTTTTTAAATTTACCTTATTACAATAGCGAAGAAGGTCTACGCTACGCTTTTCTGGATGATGCTACCTCAGCTACTCTTGATCAATTCATAGAGCTATACGAGAAGTATGTAAAGACCCCAGAAGAAATACAGAATTTACAGGTACCCGAAGCCAAAGAAACAAACCTCTTGGCCGACGGACCGCCGTGCTTACAAATACTTAGCCGTCAAAAAATATCGGAGGGCGGTAGGAACAACGGTCTGTTTAATATGGGAGTGTATCTACGCAAGGCTCACCCCGACAGTTGGGAAAGTGAAATATTAAAGTACAATCAAGAGTACTTTCAGCCCTCGTTACCTTTAGCAGAGGTTAACATAGTGGCTAAACAATTATTAAGAAAAGACTATGCCTACAAATGTGGTGATGCTCCTATTAACGCTCATTGTAATAAAGATTTGTGCCGGACACGGAAGTTTGGAGTCGGCGCGGCAGTGGCGGGAGCAACCATNGCCAACTTACGAAAGTACAATTCCACGCCACCGATCTGGTTTATGGATGTCAACGGCGAACCGTTAGAGCTAGACACCGACGGGCTGATGAGCCAAGCCTCGTTTCAGAAGGCTTGCCTTGAACAACTTAACTTTATGCCCCGATCAATGAAACGACAGAACTGGGAAGGTCGTGTCAGTGGTTTGCTTTCTGAGATGAAAGAAAACGATGGCGCGATTATTGAGGTGTCTCAAGACGTTACGTCATCCGGTCAGTTCTACGATTACCTCGAAGAGTTTTGCACAAACATGCAACAGGCTCAGGACAAGGAAGAGATATTATTACGTCGCCCTTGGTCTGACGAAGAGAACGCCCTTACCTTTTTTAGGCTTAAAGACTTTGAGGATTTCNTAAAGAAAAACAAATTCTTTGAGTTCAGAAGGAACAAGATAGGAAAACACCTGAGAGATATTCAGGGTGAGAACACCGTCATGAAAATCAAAGGCAAAGCCGTTCGGGTTTGGAAGATACCAAGCTTTGATAATTCTGATGTACAAATTAATATTCCATCATTTAAACCAAAGGAGTCTCCGTTTTGAGTGACTTAGATCAGAGAAACAAAACCATGTACGAAATGTACGTTAAAGAATACCGGACGTTGACCGCCATCGGTAAGAAATTTGGCCTGACAAAAGAGCGTGTTCGACAGATCGTAAATAAGTATAAAAAAAGGATTTCAGATGTTCAGGATATTCGGACCTCCGGGAACGGGAAAGACAACGACACTTCTAAACAAGGTGGACGAAGCACTTGAAAGCGGAATACATCCGAATGAAATAGCCTTTTTATCGTTTACCCGAAAAGCCGCAAACGAGGCTAAGGAACGAGCAGTTTCAAGATTTAATCTTGATCCTAAAGAAGACCTAATCTACTTTCGAACCTTGCATAGTCTTGCCTTGATGCAGACCTCTATACGGTTTGAAAACATCATGAGTGAACAACACTATAAGGAGTTGAGTCAGGCCGTAGGAATCACGCTTAACGGCACACGGAACACGGCACTTGAGGATGATTTGCCAACAGCTTCTAGTAAAAAAGATCCGGTGTTAGGTTTGATTAATTTGGCGCGCCTTAAAAAAACAGATCTTAGAGATGAGTACAACCTTAGTTCCGTGGACATTCCTTGGAACACTATCGATTATATTAATCGAGCCTTGATCGATTACAAAAGAAATATGGGGCTGTACGACTTTACCGATATGCTTGAAATGTTTATCGCGGAAAGCGACAAGTGTTGCCCTAAGTTAAAGCTTACTTTTTTAGATGAAGCTCAAGACCTGTCTGCTTTGCAGTGGGACATTGCACACATATTAGATAACAACTCAGAAAAGATGTACTGCGCGGGGGATGATGACCAAGCTATTTACCGATGGGCAGGGGCTGACGTTGATCACTTTATTAACCTAGAGGGCGGTTCAGAAACATTAGAGCAGTCTTATCGAATACCTAGTTCGGTTCATACCGTCGCGGAAAGTGTGGCTAAAAGAATTAATCGTNGATTTCCAAAAACATATTTACCTAGAAAAGAAAGTGGTGCAGTAGAACGGATAAATACCNTTGACTCTCTAGACCTTTCAACGGGTAATTGGTTAATCTTATCTCAAGCCGGATATCATCTTCAAGCGGTAGCTTCTGATTTAAAATCAAACGGTTACCTGTTTAATTACAAGGGACACCGCTCGATTGGAGAGAAATTATCCGAAGCTGTAAACGGTTGGGAGAATCTTCGCAAGGGTAAAGAAGTGTCAGGAGCCGTAGCTAAAAAGATTTACAGTTATATGTCTTCCGGTAAACACGTNCAANGAGGCTTTAAAAAATTACCNGCCCTAGATGAAGCAGAATTTGTTACGCTTCAAGGTCTGATAAATAATCACGGGCTATTAGCAACTAAAGAAATGATTTGGTCCGAAGCGATGGATAAAATNCCGGAGACCGAACGAGCCTATATCACAGCGTTGCTAAGACGGGGCGAGAAGTTTAATGCCACGCCTCGGATAACAGCGTCCACGATCCACGGATCAAAAGNAGGAGAGGCGGACAACGTTGTACTGCTCACGGACCTCAGCCCTTCAGCAGAAAGTGAAATGCATATTAACCCTGACGATATGCATCGAGTATTTTATGTCGGGGTAACCAGAGCAAAACAAAACTTGTACATCGTTGATCCAGATGATGTAGGAAGGAGTTATAACTTATGAATTGTTGGCACTGTAACCATGAATTAATATGGGGTGGGGACCATGACATAGAGGAAGACGATGAAAATTTTTCAATAGAGACAAATTTGAGTTGCCCCCAATGCGGCACTTTTGTCTTAGTTTTTTTACCAAAAATATATACCGAAGAAAAGGAAGAAGATGCAGAACAATGATTACGAAGTAGATTACGTTGAGTTTCATATTAAGGCACAAAAAGAGTTTCGTGCGGTATCGGAAGCGGTAAACAAGAAAGATTACGCTATGGCAGAAAAACACGCTATGAACGCGATGGTGGAAATGAAACTAATGTGGAATAGTTTGCAGATACTTAAAGAACAAGATCATGAGTTGTGGCGTAAAAATGGATAGAGCGGACTTATTAAAAAAAGCAGACGATTTAATCAAGGGTGATCGAGCAAAAGATTATGGTGACGCTTATCAAAATCACGATAAAATAGCTATAGGATGGAACGTAATAGCAAAGTCAGCATTTGAAAGTCACGGGAGGGTTACAGCATCTCACGTGGCGCTCATGATGGATTGGGTCAAGACGGCCCGTCTTTTAAACACCCTCGACCACGAAGACTCGTGGATCGACAAGGCGGGATACACGGCCCTTGGCGGGGAATTCTCCCCAAAGGACAAAAAGTAAAGAGAGGTTTGTATGGCGGGAAACTTGCAGATGGCGATGTTCGCTCCAAAAAGCGAATGGATACCCCCGATGGAATTGCCAGACATCACAACCGCAAAAAAAATTGCTATCGACGTGGAAACGAGAGACCCCGATATTAAAACCAATGGTCCAGGATGGGCTACAGGAAATGGGGAGGTTGTAGGTTATGCCGTAGCCGTAGATGGATGGTCAGGTTACATCCCGATTAGGCATCTTGGCGGAGGCAATCTTGATGAAAAGATTGTAAATAAATGGCTTAAAAAAGTTTTTGAATGTCCCGCCGATAAAATCATGCACAACGCTCAGTATGACGCGGGTTGGATTAAACGCATGGGATTTGATCTCAAGGGTAGGATCATCGATACGATGTTGATTGCTTCTTTACTGGATGAGAACCGATTTAGTTATAGCTTAAATGCTCTGTCTTACGACTTATTAGGTAAGACAAAATCAGAGAAAGGTTTAGTCGAGGCCGCTAGAAGTTTCGGCGTTGATCCTAAAGCTGAGATGTGGAAACTCCCCGCTATGCACGTTGGTGCTTACGGTGAGGCTGATGCCGAACTCGCCCTCGAACTTTGGAATTACTTCAGCATTCAGCTTGGCAAAGAAGATCTC
>NZQM01000237.1 GCA_002695905.1 Parvibaculum sp. | reverse complement strand
ACTCTTAACAAATCTTCTTGAGCTCCAGACATCGTTCCTAAAGTTTCAGATAAAGTCACTGGAGTTTTCGTATCAAGATCTACCGTAAGATCATCTTTTATTAAAGAGACGGCCTTGTTTAAATCTTGATACCTTAAAGACAAAGGATCTCCCCCGCCTGTAAACAAACGATTTATTAACAATTCAGGAACTAATTGTGTACTTCCTGTTTTAGTAACATTAAGCACTTCTTGTGGAAAAGCTCGTGTTATAACGTCATTAAGTTGTTTAGAATAATCGTATGCTTCTCGCAATAACTTTTGATTTTCCGTAAGTTCTGAATATTCAAGGTTGTTAGAGTAAGCTTTTGCTCCAATATCTTTATCTATGGCCGTTATTAAGTTAGACACCGTATTTGCTTCATCAAAATATTTTCCAGCTTTAAGACTTCGAGCTTTAGCAAGTAACTTGGATCGCGTATCCATTAAGTCTTTAAGCGTTACCTCATTAACGAAATCTTCGGGAGGAGTTTTCACCGTAGCTTGCAAGTCTCTTTTTTTAATCTCGGCATCTTGCATTACAGCGGTGTTCTCAAACACACGTTTAAGTCTAGTTTTATCAGCGCCTTTATAATTAATTGAATAAGCCTCAAAATCGGCTAAAACACTTTGTAAACGTTGTAACTTTTCTTCTGGAGTTCCGGCACCGTCTAAAATACCTCTTACTTCTTCGTTATATCCCGGATATTTAGATTCTATAGAAGAAATTACGGCTTCTGCTTTATCAATTTTTTTGTTTTCTCTTTCGATTAAACGTTTTATTTCTGTTACTTGCTCTTCATTTAGATCTAATTTAGAGTTGTAGTACGTTTTTTTTCCTATAGGGGGAAGAAAATTAAGAGACAATTCATCTTCTTCTATCATTCTTACAAAATTTTCTGCCGACATTAAATCGCTTTGATCAACTAAATCATAAAGGTCTGTTTCTTGCTTCCGTAAATTTAATAAAGTGTTTTTAGTGGCGGATTCTATAACGCGACCTGCTTTCATTGCTTGTGTTGGATCATCTGGAGCAATTTTGCTATTTAAACGAATTACCTCTGCATTAATGCCATCTAAAGACTGTATTATTCTTTGTTTGACGGCCTCTTTTTTCATCAGATAAGCTTCGTTAACCAACATTGGATCGCCAGATTGTTTAAATAAATAAATTAAATTTGCAAGCGCATCTTCACCTTCACGCATAGCTTGTTTCATTTTTGAACTATATGCGGGATTTGTAGCTAAATTATTCTGCAATGTAGCTAATCGTTCGTTATTAATTAACTGAGCCGTAGTAAACTTTTCCGAAAACACAGAAGCTCTTCTATCCAAAGGAACCGGGCCAAATTGAGCTTGTTTTATGTCTAAAGCCTCGGCTAATTCTTGTAATTTTGTTGGATTATTAAGATCTTTTAATATTTGATCGGTATTATCTCTACCTAAAAAATCAACTACAGCCTTAACTGCACGATTTTTTCTTCCCGTTTCAGAAAAAGAACCTAATATACCTGTTGATCCTGCAATTTTTCGATACAACGTTTGCAGTAAAACGGTGGGGTGCGCTAATCCAAATCCCACTTCAGAGCTTATTCTAAATAAGGTGTCTCCTGGATTAGTGTTTTCAGCTAAATAAGCGCCAAGACTAGCTCCACCAATACTGGAAGCTTCTGTAGAAAAAGCCAAGCTTGGATTATCTTTTGCAAATTCTCTTAAAGAATTTCTTAAAAATTGTGATTGGCTTAATACCGCTTCATTCCTACCGTTTAATTTAGCTATTTGATCTAAGACACTGTTTTGAAGAGTGGCGGATTTTCCTTTTCCAACTGCTGCGGGACCCGCCCATAAGGTAGAGGCTCCTGCTCCAAGAGTAAATCCACTTTCTCCAAAAGGTCTGCTAGAAGGAGAGTAACCTCCTTCTCTTGGGACTAATGTTTCTGAAGCTTTTTTACCGGCGTAAGCGCCATACAAACCTCCCCCTACAGCCATTAAAGGAGAAGCTATCCAAGCTCCCGGCCCAAAAAGCAATCCGGCATTCCAACCAGCGACTGCTCCACCAAGTATAGGACCTGTTTCAAGAGCCCCTCTTGTCGTACTTTCCGCAAAAGCCTTTGTTCTACCCGCAGGACTAGAGCCCGTTAGAAAAGACAAGATTTGTGTGTCACTAAAACCTTCGTCTCTAGCTCCTTTTAAATCAAAACCTCCTGGGAAGTTTCTAACCACAAAATTTAAGACATCTGCATCGGTTTGTTTAGTTCCGAGCCCTTTACTCATTATTAAGTTGATATCATCTAAGTTAATTGCCGCACCGCTTCGCCAATACTCAATATCTTCCTCTAAACGTTTTTGGGCCTCTTGTTCTTTAGAAAATGAAGTTGTTCCTTTAGAAGATACTTCACCTTCCGGAACTAAAGTAAACTCTTCTACAGGCTCTACACCTTCAATTTTATTTAATTCTTCATCGAGTTCTACATCTGTTAATTCTTCATCGAGTTCTACATTTGTTAATTCATCTATATCTATCGATATAGGATCAATTAAAATGTCGTCGGTGTTATTTTCGGCCATTACAAAAACCTTTATACTTAATCAGCGTTAGGAGCGAGGTTTAGCGTTTTTTAATAAAAATTGGTCCATTTTTTCAATTTCTTCATCGGTACGTGCTTTTTGATTAAGCTCATTATACATACGGACATATCCTTTTCTTATTGCATTTAACCCTGCTTTGTCACCTAGTAATTTAGCACGAGCTGATTGGGGACTTACTCCGGGTTTCAGTTTTGTATCTATTGAAATTAATCCTAAATCCAAGGCCGCTATTGTTTCTTTTATCTTATTTTTAAAATTTTCTTTTCCGGAGGTAAGGTCGTTTGTTATGGGAAGACTTTGCTTAATTTGTTCTCTTAAGCTATCGGTTGCTATGTCTTTACCCGGAAGAGCAATTACTAGGTAATTTGACGTTAGCATATTTAAGCTAGATATAATTGATTTTGCTTGTTCTGTGTTAGGCGCAGGCGCATTAAAATAGTTAAGGAAAAGACCTTGAATACCCGCATTAAAAGCAGATCTAATTTTTCCCGGAGCCCCTACCGCTGCTCCTATATCTTTAGCTTCCGCTACCAATTTCTCGAAAGTTAACGTATCGGGTATTTCCGTAGAACCACTTGAACTTTTTTCTGGATCACTGGTTTTTACCTCAGATGGGTCCTTTAATTCAGGATCTAATTGATTTTCGCTAGAAGCTTTTATGCTGTCGTTCCAATGTTTAGGTACAGAAAGTTTTTTACTTTTTCTTTCGTTTATAGCTTCATCCCATATCGTAGGTAATCCATTTAAAGACGCAATTCGTTGGATTTCCCCATCAAAGTAAATGGCTGGTTTTAAATAATCACCTATTAAACCTTCTACAAGCACAGTTTCTTGACCTGAAGTTTTTCCCTCTGCATATCTTTTTCGTAAATCTTCGTTAGGCAAAACACTATACAAAAGCTCTTTTACTACGGTGCTTTCTTTTTCTCTAGCTCCGGAAAGGTTTTTAGCTGCGTCTAAATCCGAAACCCAACCTTCCGCAGTTAAAGTTTTAAAAGTGTCAATTTGAAAGTTACCTATTGTTTTTTGTTCTATTTTTCCAGTGTCTGGATTAACTTTAAACAAGTCTATTGCCGCAACAGTTTTTGGAGCTTCAGGAACTTTTTTTAGGGAAACCTTACTATTTGGATATTGAGCTTCAAGGGTATTTAGCCTCCCTTGTGTAATAACCATAGGGTCAGATTGATATTCAACTTTACCGTTTTGTCCGGTAACTACAACTATGGAGCTGTCTTTAGGGTCAATTATTGATTTTTCCAAAGCCCTTTTTTCTGCTCTTATAGCAGTTTTTTCTGCTCGATCTTCTTGGCTTATTTTATCAAAAACTTCTTGAGATCTAAGAACGTTTTGACGAGAAATTTCTTGTTCTCGCTCTCTTTCTTTTTGGGCAAGCGCACTTTGATATTTAGCGCTTTCCAAGGCTAAATCTGAGGCCCTTTCTTGACCAGAAGAAAATTGATCCTGTGCGCCTTGCAAAGCAGCTAAACGTATTTGTTGCATTTGTTGATCTTTTTCTGTTTTATCTTCTTGAGCTTCTGAAATAAGTTTCTTAGCATCTTCAAGAAACATTCCGGTAGAAAGAGCTAAATTTTCGGCAGGGCTCATTGTTTTTTCTTTAGGCGATGCAAAAGCAGCAGCACTCTTAGCTAGAGAAAAAAGAATTTGAGCTTTTCTAAAATCCTCGTTTTCTTTATTTTTTGCTGTAGGATCGCCTACTACCTTTAACAGCCTGTCTAAATTTTTAGTGTACAACGTGTCTACATCTTCAGGTTGACTAGATTTAAGTATATTAGAGTAAGGATCTATTTTGTTAAAAGACGGCGCAGAAAACGCAGCAAATGGGTCTCCACCCATACGCATTCCAACTACCCCGCCTTGGTTAAAATTTACAGGAGCAGGGCCCTCCTCAGCGCCCATGTCAACCGTAGACATAATGCCTGCGGCCATATCTCCAGTTACCGGCTCGGTCATCTCACCCTGAGCCAATCCTCCAATGCCTTGGTCTGTTTTAGCCATCATCATAACCGGCTGTACTAAAGTAAGAACTGATTCTGGGGTTTGTTGAGCATCCTGCTCACCTACAATATCTGCGAGTTCCATTCGCCGCTCTTCAACAGTAGCGTCGGTCTCCCTCATTGAGTTCATAACTTGCTCGTAGTCCTCCGCCTCATCCAAAGCCATAATGCCTTGGCTGGCTTGTGACAACATCTGTTCAAGTATTGCAGGGTCCATACCCGCTTGTTGCGCTTGCGCCATCTCGGGCATTGCTGCCGGTGGTGCCGCAGGCATCATACCTTCAGGGGGCAGGGCCATCGGAGCCATACCGCCTTCTTGCATCGGCACAACACCGCGACCTATTAAGATGTCTTTCTGTGTTACCTTGCCGTCTCCGCTAAGATCGGGAAAAGCCGCACCGCCATTCTTAAACATCTGTCGATTCATTAAATTTCGATTCATCATTAAAATAACCCCGCTTTACTTGCCCCGGCGGCTGCCGAAAGACCTGCAATACCCAAACCAAGAATTTTCTCACCCGTCGATACACTAGGGCTACTTGCACCCGTTACAGACATTTGTGTAGATGGCGCACCTTTGTATATATCAGACAAGAAACCTAAACGCTGATACGGCTCATACGCTGCTTGTAGGGCCGTGGACCGTGCTGCCTCAAGCTCGGCTTGCTGCTGCTGTTGTTGTCTCTGACCAATATCAAACAAGAACCCGGCCTCTTGCTGCCCTAACTGTTGTTGCTGCTGACCTATCGAAGCCTGTCTCAAACCAAGTGTGCCCAAAGCCTCGCCTTGTTGTAATCCTAATCCACCGTAATCAACACCTAAAGTACCCAGACCTTGCGCTAATTGACCACCTAATTGTTGACCAGACAAACCTAGTTGGCCAGCTTGCTGTGAACCTTGAATGCCTAACTGCCCTGTCTGTAATTTACGAGCTTGTTGTTGCTCATAAGCCTGTTGTGCCATCTGTCCCGCAGTATTAAACCCAAGATTTCTCATCTGAGCCGAGGTCCGTGCTTGCTGGTCCAAGATGTTACGGTTAAGTTCTTGCTCGGCTATGGCTTGACGTGACCCACCAAACGCTCCAGCGCCCACGGCCTGTGCGCCTACCTGTTGTTGTTGAATCTGTCCCTGTCTAGCAATATCAGCTAAAGCTTGTTGTACCGCTAAATCCTCATAAGGACTTTGATACAACGCAATGTCCGCAGGATCAAATCTACCCGTTGCTTGTGCCGCACCGGCTAACGCTCCTTCAATACCTAACTGAGAAGCCGCGACTTGTGGACTAATCCCCGCCATCGCTTGTCTGATGCCCGACGCAGACTCTTGTTGAAACGGTGTCGCACCTGCCAGTGTTCCGCCCAACGCAGTTTGAGCATCACCTAGCGTAAAGCCCGCCTCGGTTAAATACGGTTGGAAAGCACCAACGCCTTGTTCAGCCGCACCAAAAGCCGCCGTCTGTAACGGAGAAAACCCTGCAATCTGCTGGGCTGGGATGGCTACAGGCTTATCGGCTAATTGTTTTGCGGACTCTAACAGTCCTAATTTAATCGCCTCTATTTCTGGCGCTTCGCGGACTATCTGTTCGGTGGTTTCAACGGCCATTATGCCATCCTTCCTTTTCTCTCAAGGTTAGCCATAACTCCATACATGCTTTGTATCCCTCGTCTTAGGTTTCCGTCACCCATGCCTTTAACCGCATCGGTGGTCATTACAAACTCACCCGGCATTAACATAGCCCTGACACTGTCTTTTCCCGGTATGCCCTCATCCGGCATAATCCCGCCGGTTCTTCGGGGGAATATTTCTCCGCCTTTTTCTGCGTAAACAGGAGGTCTATAAAAAGGACTACCTTCGGTAGGTCTGCTTGACGCTAAAGAAGTAGGCAATGGGTTATAAAAATCATAGTAACTACCGTATGGTGTCACAGGCGCTGTATAAATCGGATCTACTGTTGCAGTATTAACCATAAAGTCATCTTGATTTGCCATAAATCTTTCATAACCGGTCGGACCTTGCTTCACGCCAAGCGGTGAGTCTTCTTCTGGGGAGGGCTCTGGTGTGTCAAAAACACCTGATTTTTTTGCAACGGCGTATCCAAGACCTATTTTAGGCGAGTTCCGAATAACACTAGATACAATCCCTGTCCCCGCTTGGTTTTTTGCAATATTTGTGGCCATGTTGAGTTGTTCTAAAGTCGCGTTGGCAGGATTAATAGGGGGGTTTGACTCTAAAAGAATTTGGCTAACCGATTTTGGAGCTTCACCTATAGTTAAAAAGTCGTTAGCTTTAGTATAAGAATCTTTAACCGTATCCATAAAGGAGTTTTGTCCACTGTTACCGGCTCCGGCAAGGTTATTACCGGCATTAGCAGAGTTAATCGGTCCACCTCTTGGAGTAAACTTAACCGTATTAGCGGCGTTTTGCGGGGTCCCTGCGTTTTGCATATTAGCTTGCCCCGCCATAGAGTTCGCAGGAGCTCCGCTACTATTATAGCCGGACATATTATTATTAGAGTTAGCAATGGAAAGATCTCTTGCTTGAATTTGTTCTGGGCTTAATCCCGGATTATTTACTTGATTAAAAGCCGAATCTGGAGCGCCTTTGTAATCTGCGCCCCTGTAATCAGCCGGAGCTTCACCAGAAGGTGATAGACCAGAAGGCGCTCCCGCAAATTTTTGGCCGAAATTAAATCCTTGACCACTAAAACCACTCTTTAATTGACCGCCTACCTGAGCAAAACGTGCCCCCGGAGCGTATAAAGCATCACCTACATTTTGACTAAACGTTCCAGGTCCGGTAAATCCTTGAAAGGCCGCGCCCGTCAACCCGGAAATAGCTGCTGATTTAAGCGCGTCTTTAAAACTCCCGCCTTGAACTAAGGTTCCAATACCTGATCCAAGCGCTGCACCGTATATAGGGCCCAAAGCAGGGAACAGCATAGTCATGGCAATAGGCAATACAATCGGAGCAACCTTTTTGGCTACCTTGACAACCTTGCTGGCTACTTTCTTTACGCCTTTAGCGACCTTAGAAATAGCTCGTCTAATTCCTTTAAAGAAATATTCCGCTAAACCTGTCTCTGGATTAATGGAAGCCGAGCCAGAACCCACAACATATTGCTCAGGGTCTTCAATCCCTTGAGCCATAAGTTGTTGAAACACTGTTTCTTTTATTTCTGGGTTGTCGTCTAGAATCTTCTTAGGAATAACCAACTCACCCGTCTGAGCGTGAACAATAACGTCATCGCCAAAACGGCCTAGAGAAGCCATCTGAGCCGCCATATCAGTAAATTGACTGATGCCCTCGCCGCCGTAAACTTCTTCGGCTAACTGTTGATCCTCTTCGCGCTCTAAACTAGCTATGTCCTCGTCGGACATCATAAAACTAGCTACACCCCCGTCAGGGACTTGTATTTGATCCATTTCTGCGGTCATTTCAGCCATTATCCTGCTCCACCTGATATGCTTTGAGGCATAGTTACTTGAATTATTGTACTTTTACTTTCCCCTCCCGTCCATGAATTACCGCAATCTGGGCAATTTCCAGAAGGATACGATAGTAATTCTTCAGGGGTGTCCACCGCATTGCCGCAATTAGCGCAATGAATAAGCTCTGTGGAGGTGGAAGGCTTCCACTTAGAGCCATTGTCCATCGTAAAAACTGTGTCATCACTCATGTCGTTGTCACCGTTACGCTCCCTACAGAGCTAGTTGCTTGCTGACCACGGGCATGAGGTGTATTAACTAATGCTATTTTAACAAATCCTGCCTGTTGAAACAAAGCCCCATTTTCCAATCCGCTGTCATCTGTTTGTAAATTAGTAAGCACAAGAGCCGTGTTTCTGCCCTCACCTGGATTTTGCATTTGTTCCAAGTAAACCGAAAAAGAACGAACTACTTCTGATAAATACTGACGGTCATATTCGCTAGGCGGTATCGGAAAAAACGGTAATACCAGATTTCTGGACATTATCTACGCCCGTCCGGTTTAACCTCTACCCGTGGAGAACCTAATCTCCAAGCAATACCCGTGTCCTCGCTGGCAATTTTAAAAGCCATAGAGCGGCCTCTAAGCCTTACGTGCACATCGTTAGTAAACTGCTCGACCGGAACAGATGCTGTTTTAGTCACCGTACTATTTGTTACTGTGTTATATGCCGCTCCCGGGAAATTACGAACTTCTAGCGTCATCGTAGCGGTAGGCGTTGAGTTAGTGCTGTCCCTAAAAGTCATGTCCGGTATTAACCGTCGGATGAACATAAAGTTATCTCCGTCTGCAATGTCTACCTGACTGCTTTCAATGTAAGAAGAAATAGCCGCAGCAGGCGTTACACTACCGTCATCTAAACCAAACTCTTGGTAATACAACGCATGGTCAGTACTTGCCGCTATCGGATTAGACTCAACGCCTCGGTCCATCCAAGCGGTTCGATTTAACTCTCCGTAATACCATATGTTTTGTTGATAGTTAAACACCACATATCGGTCACATTCCTCACTAGAACCTGAAGGATAAAACCACCATACCTCAGAGTAAGCCGCGTTAATCGAAGCGGCTACTTTTGCAAATTGAGCCTCGTTTAAATCACTAAATACGTAATCACGAACAGTACAAGGAATTCTTTGAACCGTACCACTGTAGACATAAAACTCTTCCTGACCCATCCAGAAAACGTTGTCCTCTACCGCCGTAACCGCTAAAGGACCAGCAATAGTTATATTTTCAGATATGGTATTAATACCAAAAGTAAACGGTGGGCCTAAAAACTGCATCGCATGCAAAGAAACATCCGTAAAGACCAACACTTGTTGTCTCGTCTCTACTGCGGTAATAATCTCCGAACCAGAGCCTATCCTTAAATCTCCAGCGGTATTAGTTGCCGTTGAAGCCCAATCGGTAAGACTTTCTTGAGAAGAAAATCTTATAAGAAGAGGATCTTGAACCCCCGGATTGTTTTCTGGATCACAACCAAAAGCAATAATATGACGGTCCCTGTCCGAAACTAAAACTTGTTTGGCTATAGTAGGAACAGTATTTGCTCCAGATAAACTATTTAAAGCTACTGCTCTACTGGCTAACCCTGAAGTTTGATCCCAATAATAAAGACCATTATCCCTAACGTTAATCAATAAATCTTCACCAAAATTATCGTGCGTCCAAACTCGTAACTGTTGCCCCGCGGCAACCGTTGAAGCTGCCGAACCCCACGTTCCACGGGCCCATGTTCCTGCACCCCAACCAGTACCAGATACCGAAGTATCCAGTCCCGTGTTTATTTGATAAGCGCCGACTGTACTAGAGCCACCATTACCCGTATCGCTAGAAGCAGCAAAAACGTAAGTAGGGTTTAAACCAGATGTCGTAGTAATACTGTTTATAGTAGAAACTGTCCGAGCTTCAATTAAGTAGCTGTTTAAGCTAAGAACTGAAACGATCTCATACTCTTGGTTTAAAACATCTGCCGTTATTTGCCCACCTAAGCTAACCGCTCCCGAAAAAGTAACAAAATCGTTTTCTAAAGCGCCATGATTTGTATCCGTAATAGTTAACGTGGCGCAAGTTACCGCTGCGCCAGAACTATGCGCCGCTGCGCTTGTACTATTCTGAGCGCGAAGACAACCGGTTAAAGTGTTTGTTGAAATAGAAGCATAAGTGATAATTTCATTGTTTATCTTTATTCTTCCACTTTCGGGGAAACCCGAAGCGCTGGTTAAAGTTATACTTAAATCATCCGCCGCGACGTTAGAGGCTAGTGTATTAGCCTTAGCCGAAAAAGTTACATCTCCCGCAGAGGTCGTGGTTCTTACTGGAGTAATATCGTTATAACCACCACCCTCATTTATGTAATATTTAAGGTTAGTGCCAACCCCTATGTACTTACTGCCATCCAAGGCAACCCAAGGGTGTAATGCACGACAAGAGCCTAAGAAAAAAGAACCTGATATTTTTTCCCAGCCACCTATTTTTTCTGGAAAGCCAAACCTAAACCGAACTTTATCGCAATCAAACCAACCCCCCTCATTACTATAAGAGGTAGTCTCTCGATTAACTCCGGGTTTAAATTGAAGCTTAGTTAAAGGCATGTTGCTTTACTCAGGCCATCTCTGGTCTTGTACTACTGCAATAAAAGCATCCATGTCTGCTGCAGTAATAGCTGTTTCTAGTCGAGTACACTCAGTTACAATCGCAGCTCGTTTAGTCACTACATCTGCTGGTATGTCTATGTCTCTTTCAAACTTACGAGTCACCATCCAATCAGTCTGAGCCAGCATCTTACCTGCCGTATCTTTAACTTGAAGAATCCATGTGTACTTTAGACCTCTAGTAACTAGACGCTCAGTAGTGTCTTCCATCTGCTCAGTGTCTTCATTCCAGACTTGGACATAAATAGGATTACCCTCATTATCAACAGCATCGACATCCTCTAGGGCTTTGGGAGTATCAGTGTTTCCATTCCAATAGAACCTGTCATCTGCTCTTACCGGATCATTAACCCACCTGATACCTATAGCTGTCTTGTCTGCCTCAGTAGAAACTGTCAGCCAGTTGGATGGGTAAACTGTGCCACTAATCTCAAAACTACTGTTTAATCGTAAAGGTGTACTTCCTAAGTAATACATTATTATTTACCTCGCATTAGCGTTCTTAAATGGGTTCTCGGCAAATGCCATGTAGATATAAGTTGAACCGTTGGTGTTTACTACGCTGCCGTTGTCTCTGATTTGAAATCCATTTGCAAAAGTATTGTAGATTCGAGCAGTAACGTCAGCAGCAGTAGTATCTGCGTCTAAGTATCCCATTTGAGATGACGAGTTAAACGCAAATCTAGTTGTATCTGTCATGTGCCATCCCCCTGTACCGCTTGAATTTTTAGTAATAATAAAAGCAGGTCTAAATCCTGTGTAGACAAAAGGGCCATCAGTAGAGCCGTTGCCTGTGTACTTACCAAACGATGAGTAGCCTTCTACTTCTACAAAACAGTAGGCAATATGATCTTCCGTAGCAACTGTTGTGTACCCCGCTCTTAAACCAATAACCGATGAGGTCATACCTGCACCCCAACCACTTGATTGTGTTTGTTTGGCACTAGTAGCATTTAAACGGATATAGTCATCTGTTAAGTTACTAAAAGTGTTGCTCCATGTGTACCAAGGTGCTGAACCACTATCTCTAGTTTTAACAATTACCATAGCAGGTGTTACACCAAGACCATGACCTGCGGTAAAGTTTCCTGTGCCAGATGGTGCAGTAAACCCAACAATACTAAAACCAGCCGTAGTGTTTGCAGAGACTGTAGAAGTTACTGACCCGTCGGTGTTACTAGAACCAGATCCGTTGGCTTTCCATGACCAAGCTACATAACTTACGGTATTCTCGTTTACACCGTAACCGCTGGAAGCGATGTCTGTTACCCCAAAACCTGTAGACAAGAAAGCATCTACACCATAGGCTCCGTAATCGGCTTCAGCGTTTGTATTATTAGAGTTTAATGGTTTATTAGTACCACGAACATTGTCGTATAAACCATGACTTGTTGTAGAACTTCTTGACTTTATCCAAACAAAATCCGATGCATGCTCTGTTGTAATATCCTGATTAGAACCATTACCTGTGTAAATAACAGGGGCAAAATAGTCCGAACCATCCTCAATAGTCAAGTCAGGCAGGTTAAACGTGTTGAGCTTTAAGAATCCTGTTGGTGGTGTGTAAGCAAATGGGCGTTGTCCGAAGTTAATCTGAACTGTGCATCCAGATGTAGCACCACCATTACTTATTCCTGGAGTATATGTTCCGCTTATAGAAGTAAATGCTGTCCCTTGACTAACATTATTTTTGTAAAAGGTTAATGTACCTGCATCCATATCTAGCGCAACACCTATTACATCGTTAGTAGTATACGAAGCTCCGTAAGACGCAGAGGCACCAGGGGAATATTTGTTGCCGGTGGTGTAATACCCAAAACCATCTGTTGACGATACAAAGTTGTTTGCTAGGACTCCTGCAGCAGTTGATCTGATGCCAATCATGCAGCCACCGGAGGTAATCGAGGTTGGCGTTACTTCCCAGTACCATTTTCCGCTTGAAACACCAACTGTGCTAAGGATCATTTCCGTCGTAGAAGTGTTTGTGGTTCCTGTTAAATTAGCATTTGAAGTGCTTGCGGATGAAGTTTTTGCGAGTGGATTAAACACAGCAAAGTTAGCAGCGTTCTCATCAACCAGACTTGGTGTGTCCTTCATTAAGTCATAGGTTGTCTCAGACTCACCGTTACTGTTTATGTTAAAAGGTTCAAAGTTGTTCTTGTTACCAGACGCATCAAAGTTAAATACAGCATCACGAGTGTCTGCAAACGCCATGTAGATGTAAGTCTGACCGCTAGAGTTTGTGTCAGTGCCAACACCAACTGGTTGGAATCCCGTATCAGTAAATTTTACATATAACCCAGCAGCAGCCGTTGAATCAGCGTTTGTATTATTAGGATGTAGTACATTTTTTGCAGGATCAGGATTAGGATCTCTAGTGTTATCAAGAATCACCCATTCAGATGTTGTTGTTGTTGCTTTAACCATTAAGAAAGCTGGACGGAATCCAGTGGTAGTTACATTTCCTGTAGTTGTTCCAGTGCCTGTGTAGCTACCCATCTTGCTGTAACCTGCTATTTCTGCAAAGCAGTAGGCTATTTAGTTATCACCACTTTTGTTTACATTTGCATTTCCGTTAGCATCTACATCTCTAACAGAAAAAGTATTACTTGCTTGTATCCCTCTTATCTGACTGCTGTAAGCAGACTCAGCCCCTGTCGTGTTTAGCAGTAGATTTTTAACAGCATAAGTAGCATCAGAACTTAGATCAGTGCTATAGAATTGCCACCGAGTTCCACTTGTTCTATTCTTTACAATAACTGCTTTAGGTGCTGTTGATAAACCATGACCAATAGTTTGCTCAGAGTTGCTTGTGCCGTTACCTGTGTAACTAACAATACTAAATCCATAAGTATCATTTGCTTTGACTGTTGAGTTTATATCGCCAGTGGTGTTACTTGCTGCGCTACCTGATCCAGCGTCCCAGCACCAAGCTACAGAATCGGTGTTATTTACATATAAGTTTGAACTTGTGCCATAGCTAAATCCGTCAGTATCAATAGAAACTAAACGATTTGCTGTTGTGTCTTCTGCTGCGGAGGCATTGCTAAATAATGTTGAGTTCACACCACGCACTGAATCCCAAAGCTCATGGTTGTAAGCATTAGTTCTGTTCTTAGCCCAAATAAAGTCAGGTGTAAAACCAACTCCAGTGACAGACGCAGCAGAACCATCCGCACTAAAAGTAACTGTATTAAAACCATCAGCCTGTGTCGTAGGCTTCATCGGTAAGTAGAAACCATTCGTGCCGTATGTGCCTGTGTACTGTTTAGGCTTCCAAGTACCGTTGTCATCGTACTCACCAAAGTCGCTTGGAGTTAATGCTTGACCGTCAATGAAGTTTACTTCTGTTAGGTATCCGTCAAGGTACAAAGGACTGCTATCTTGCCATTGACCAAGACGATGGTCTTGCGTGTTATTAATGTAAGCTACTTCATAATTCTGAGTGGGGTAGGTACTTGTAGAAAATGAAGTTATTTCAGTACCATTAACGTAAAGTTGTACTCGATTAGCTTCAGTAGCCTGTGTTGTGTCTACTTTTAATACAATGTGATACCACGCTGATACATCACGAAAAACTTGATTAGTAACTAAATAAATGTTTGATGAATTGGAAGGTCTATCTAAAAAAACTAATTTATCTGTGGATGCAAAATAAAAATAATCTCCATCATCTTTTGTTTGTTTAGCGGAAAAGATTCCTTGATTTGATCCTAATGCTCCGCGTTTAACCCAACAGCTTAAAGTAAAAGTTCTTCTGTTAGTAGCACTTGCCGGAGTTCTACTTAAAGTAGCGCCAGCAGACTGGCGAAACCTCAGACTATCTGTGATCTCATAGTCACCAGCAGCAGAACCAAACCCAACAGGGAGCAAACTCATGCAAAGCTCCTACTTACAGACACATAGGCATTAGTGCCGTTATCAAAATAACTTAATGTGTAAGTGCCTGCAACAGATATTGCTGTTAGGTCTGTGGCGTTAATTTTAGTTGTGGCTGCTGCTGAAATAGCGTGACCGCCAGAGTTAATCAAAAGTATAAACCCACTCTGCCCTGCGGTGTGATTTGTAAAGGTTAATGTCCCTGCACCCGAAGGTGTGCATTGAAAGTTATTGGTAACGTTTTGATCAAACGACAGATCATTGTCAGTGGTTATCGTCCCTCGGAATGGTGCTGTTAGCGTATCCGCAGTGTCAGCTTTCAGTATATCCGCGTCAAATGCCTCTACATCAGACCCAATGGCTAACCCTAGTGCTGTTCGAGCATCCGATGCATTAGATGATCCTGTACCACCGTGAGACACGGCTAAATCATTTGTTAGTGTTAACGTTGCAATAGTCACCGCATTAGGTAAACCTACGGTCAATGTTTGGCCACTAGCGGCTGTTTCGATTTCGTTAGCCGTCCCAGCAACAGTAAAGGTCTGACTATCTAAATCTACAGCGCCTGTTCCACTGTCCCCTGCAAAATCTAAATCTTCTCCAGTAATTTGAGTATCTACATACGCTTTAATAGATTGTTGCGTAGCCAACGCAGTAGCGCTATTGGAAGACATATTATCTTCATCAAGAATCGCTGTAACTGAGACAGAACCGAGACGAAGGCTATCAAAATAAGCATTGTTAAACACATTAGCGGCAACAGCACCAGTGCCACCGCCATCGAAATAAACCACTGCAGTGGTTCCGGCAGGGACCTCGTAATCGTTTGACGCATTATACGTTCCTTGAAAAACTAAAATGCTTCTGCTTCCCGATAAATTATTTCTTATGTAAATAATTTTTTCAGCATCGTTAGGAGTAAGTTGAACAAAAGCGGTGCCGCCTAAGTCCCCTCCATCAGCAAAAATAACTAGACGGTTTCTACCATTAGAGGTAGCTCCGTTATTAATAGGTAAAAGATTAGGCGATCCCGAAGATCCGGTAGCGGCTAATGTAATGGATACTTGTCCATCTAAAGACGTGTCTAAAAGACTTAAATTGGTATTTGTGGTATCGCCCCAGGTTCCTGATTGTTCCCCGGTGGCTATAAGTTCAATACCGTTATTAGTAGTATATGTACTGGGCATTTTTACACCTTATGCGGCTATTTTTTCCCAATTAGGGGATTGAGACGGTTGTACCGTACTATAACTTGGATTTTGGTTTGGTACAATATTTCCCCAAACCAAGACGTTCCCCACAGAGGCAGTAGCGGATAATCCGGTAACAGTTATTTCTGTACCGCCCTCCGCTGTAACTGAACCTACAACAGACGTGGCGGAAAGTCCTGTTGCAGTGACTACAGACGCGGCATTAACTGTTACTGCTCCAACCGTTGAAGTGGCCGCTAACCCCGTGGTTGGTACATTTGCTTCCGCTACTACCGTTACAGAACCTAAAGCACTTTGTGCTTGAAGACCGGTAACATTCGCGCCAGCGTTAGCTGAAACGGTTACGGAACCTACTGATGCGGTGGAGCCGGGTAGTGTTGCATTTTGACCCCAACCTGCGCTGCCCCAAGCAGTAGCTGAATTGTTCCAGCCAATGAAAGAGACAACAGCGTTAGCCATTACGCAATCCTTATTATGGCATTACTTGCATCGGCTGTTGGGAAAACTACAGTAAAATCTCCTGTAGTAGAAGTTTTATCCGAACCAAAATCAAGAACAATAACCGCTGGATTGGTTAAAGAAATTGAAGTTGTGTTTGGAGTGCTATTATAAATTAAAGCACCTCTAGCTGTAATACTAGAAGAACTCCACGTTTCGTCTGTGAAATCGGTAAAAGCCGTTGTGCCACTGATCGTGGGATCAACATTAGTCAAATTTTGACCCGCTGCCGTGTACCCCGTTCCACTCGTTTCATTACTTGTAGTATATGCTGTTGTAGACGCATTTAAACTAGCAGAAGACGTGTAAAGCGCCATCTTAAACGTGTCTGCTCCGTTTGCGAAGTCATGTGCTCCAAACATCAATTCCTTTTTAAAGGAAGTACACATGAAGTTACCTGAAAAAGCCATGTTAAATTCTCCTTGTTAATTCAGCTAAATCTTGATGTCCTGCATCAGACAAAGCGTTATAAATAGTGGTTCTATCACTTTTAATAGCTTCTCTCATGTAAAAAGATAGGACTTTAATTAAATGTTTCTTAAAAGCTCTTGCTTGGTCCCGTATTACAGGATTTGCCGTATCAGAAATAGATATAATCTTTTCTGCACAACGTTCAGCTACTTCTTCAGGAGTAAAACCACGATTGCTTGTAGTTTTTACATCGACAGTAAAAGTAGGTGTAACATTTAAATCTAATGCAGGAATACTCATTGTTTAGCCCTAATAACCTTACCAACCCTATATTCATCGGTAACTTCTTTAGCTTCACCCAACATTTTCATTCCAACTAAAGCTTCACCAAAACGTTTTTCATACAAAGCTACTAAATCTTGCTCACCTTTCATATAAGTATACGCTTCTAGCAAGCTTCCATAAAGCATGGCTATTTGAGCATTTTCACTTAACCATGTAGTGCCACTGTCGGCTCCCGCTGTTAAACTAGCGGGGCGATAAAAATAGTGTAATTCAACAACTCTTGCTGCATTTGGCGTTGGACCTAGAATAAAATTAGTTAAATCAAAAACCGCATAATATCTAGGGTTTCCTTCGGTAGCTCCGTTTGGGTTAAACGACTGTATAAAGTCAGCATCCTTAAATTCTAAAAATTGATGTTCACTGTTAGAATCAACAAAAGACAA